>JACMKL010000491.1 GCA_014380105.1 Candidatus Melainabacteria bacterium | reverse complement strand
ATTGCCACTGCTGTAGGGGAAGAACCGCTGCCGAAGTCCATAAAGCTATACGACGGTTGGGTCTGGCTAGATAAGTTAAAACCGTTTTCGGCAACTAATCATCCGTGGCGTTCGAATGAATCTTTAGAACCGTCTGATGGTGTCACTCTAAAACCACGCTCTGTCGACAATGGTCTCCTGCGAATTGAAATAAATGAGTCAGGAGATTTGACAGTAGAGGCAAAATCGAAATCCGGTAACGAAGTTTTGTATAATCTCGGTCACAGTTTTCGCGATGTTGCAGATGCCGGGGACACTTATAACCATGACCCGATTATCAACGACACTCCCTTAGTGTCGAGAGTTCTCGCTGTTTCTCACCGCCAGATGGGACCTCTGGTTGGCTCACTGTCGGTGACCTATGAAATAGATATTCCATTGCGCGTGATCGCCATGGAAAGCGAAGACGCTATTCCATTTGAGAAGCCTGGAGTGCCAGAGCGAGCAGTCAAATATGTGCGATCTTCTGAAATAATCAAACATGAAATCACTACAGAAATAACATTAAAGCGTGGTGTGCCGATTGTTCATTTCGAATCGAAGTGGAAAAACAAATCCGAAGACCATTTATTAGAGGTAGTTTTTTCGACAGGCAAGAAAGTTGCTCAGACAATTTCCGAAAATCACTTTAGCGTAGTTGAGCGTGACCATGCTGCCGAAGCAGCCGTCTTGCCGGTTGCCGCAGGTCATGAAGCACGGCTTGATCGTTTTCCGTGTCAGAGATTTTTCATTGCTCATGGACAAATATTTTTCAACCAGGGCATGCCTGAGTATGCTGTTGACGGTGACAATGTTTCTATTACCGCACTGCGGGCAGTATCATACCTGAATCGCGCTCGTTTACGTACAAGAGGTGGCGGTGCCGGTCCGTCACTAGCCACTCCGGGAGCTAATTCTTTCGGCGACAACATTGTCTCCTACGGCTGGGCACCTGCGGGTGTATTCGAAGAAGGTGTTGATCTTCTCAATGAAGCGTATGCACTTGCCGATCGATTTGAAGGTAATGTTTGGCTACTTCTTTCGGATGCGGCAAGGAATGTAGAAGGCGGAAAATCAAACGCGACAAGCTTCCTCCATTTGGACAATGGGGCAGTACGAGTGCGCTCTCTATATATGAATCAGGATGGTAAATCAGTCATTCTCAGGTTGTTGAATGTAACTGCAGATCCACAAGAATTGACTTTGAAGCTGTCCGGGATTTTTGATAGAGCTACAAGAATTCGATTAGATGGTGTGAAGCTCTATGAGCTTATGATTTCAATGACTGACAGTGAGTCTTCCGTCAAATTCGCGCTTTCTGGGAACGAACTTGCTACTCTAAAGTTGGAAGTAAAATCTTGACCGGGTGATGACGCCGCGCTACACGGGGAACAATTCTTTTGGATACACCAGCTGGAATAAAAATGTCTGTAAGCATCAAGGCGCTGTCACTTTCACTTGGCTTGGCGATTTGCACTTCAATTGTTGCAGAAGCTCGCCAATCTTGGCCAGATTCACCACTGAACACAGAATCGCAAATTGAGCTTGAGAAAGCCGCGAAATACATGAAGAGTCGTCCGGAGAAAGCTACTCCGATGATTTTAAATACTTTGAATTCGGCAAATGATATTCCGAAGTGTCTGGCGATTGCAGCTTACACTGAAGCATACGGACACCCGATGTTGGAAGTCCGTCGCGCGTGTGTCACTAAGGCGCTTTCGCTTTGTCAGACGCGAGATGATTTTCTCAATGTGGCGATCAAAGCTCGCAAATATGAGTGCTTTGAAGTAACCAGACAGTCTGTCAATAATTTGATTACGAGCACCAAAAACCTTGAAGAGCTCTATGACCTCGCGCGTAAAACGCAGGAAGTAGCACTAAATGACATTTCTCACCTGGCGATGGAGAAAGCCTACAAAGAAGTAGACAGCGTCGAAGATGCGTTAAAGTTTGCGCGCGAAGCCAAATCGATGGGCATGGAAGATCTTTGTCGCAAGACTGTCAAAGATCTCATCGACGATGAGTCTAATGCGCATGAATTGTGCATGCTGCTCAAGTCGATCGAGCCACTCGAAATCAAAGATCTCAATCGGTATCTTTTGAAGAAAGCGATCGATTGCGGACGCTCAACAAGTGATTTTCATGATGTTTGGGAAGCCTCTCGACGTCATGGTCATACCGATATATTCAAGTTAGCGGAATTTCGCGGAAGACGCGCCCAGATAATGGATAAGAACCGTGCCTACCAGGCTGATATCCAGAGAAAGATGGGGCAACCTCAAGAGTCGCAAGGCTTGCCCACCGGTTTTTAATTGCGCTATCGCCTTAGAAAGTGAATCATGTGGGCATCGTTGTCGATGGTATATTGCCATTCGCCAAGAAAACTTCTCCCAACTAGTGGATGTCCAGCTTCCATTCCTTCAATAACAGAAATTCCAAAGTTAGTTCTATCTATCGGGCCGAGCGTCATTCTTTGTATTTGGAATGATTTTCCTTTTGTTTCGCCGGCGATTCCGGAATGCATTTCTTCTTGGGCATCGTCAGGAATTTGAATGCCAAGATTTTTGGCATCGCCGACGGCAAAAACGGTACTGGTTGCCCCTGTGTCAAAGATAGCGTTGCAAGGACGCCCGTTCACCAAAACTGTGACTACAATTGAATTGCCCATTTTTTGAAATGGCACGGCGTTTCGGTCAGCTGTTGAATCACTGTATCCGCTGCTGCGCCCAGATGTAGATGCAACACTAGAGGCATTGCTCTTGCGGATAAATGTTATTGAATTGCTACCTTTGTCGATTGTGTATCTAAAATCTTTGAAGAAGGTTTGACCGAGTAAAGGAGGTGTTTGCAAATCCTCCTGGACACCAATTTCCATGTTTTTTCGCTCGATTGACCCAACCCGGACAGTTGCCCTAACGCTCCAGGTGTTTATTAGTCCGCCGTCTCCGACTCCCTGACTTTGATAGCTTGGCTTGCCGGTGGGTAAAGTCATACCCAGTTCGCGGAGATGGTTTTTGCCAAATGCGCAGCCATCGGCACCAGTATCGAAAAGCATTTTTATAGGGCGATTGTTGATGTAAGCGTCCACTATCATCTGATTTGCTTCGTCTGGCTTGAAATAGACTTTGGCAAATGACGGCAATGCGGCTATTTCAGGATCTTCGGCAGGTGTCGTTGATATTCCGCGAGAAGTAGCGCTAGCGGCAGTTTGCCCAAAGTTCGCCGGGTAGCTAAAGCTGATCATTGCCTGGCGGGCTAACTGGGCGGCAGCTGAAGTCGGAAACTGAGTAATTATTCTCTGGTATGCGGCTTTAGCTCTAATAAAATCACGCATCCGATGAAGGCTTAGAGCGTAATAGTAGAGACTATTGGGGTCGGGTTTTGGACTTTGAGAGACTTTTTGAAGGAAGAGAATCGCTTGCGGAAAATTGCCTTGATTGTAAGCTTGAATTCCTTGTTCTGTTGGATTTGCGGCAATTGCTGAGACTAAACTGACCATAAAGAATGCGCCTGCAGTGCAGACCATTGAGAATTTCAATTTGGATTTAGCAAATTGCACTTATGCTTCCTCAATTTCGCGCGCCTTCTTTTGTATTCCCACTGTCACGGGGAAATATTAGGCGCTATGGAAGTGGGTTAGTGGAGCATCCGAAAAGAGTGCTTTTCGAATGCTCCACCGACTAAATGCAATCTTTACTAGTTTTGATTGTCGTGCTTTTGATTGTAAATGCTTCGACTCATACGATCTTGCTGTGCATCGAGTCTTGCTCGTTCGGACAGTGAAAGACCATTGCCGCTTGCGCGCATTTGCGCTTCTCTAGTATCGAATCGATCTTGTTGATTATCCAAGCGTTGTGCTTCGCGCTGAGTCAATTGACCGTTCTGAATGCCGTTGTAGATGCGTTTGTCTTGGTTCTGTTGGGTTTGATTGACGTCAAAGAGTGAATTGCCCGCATTATTAGGTCTTGGTCCGCTGCCGCCAGCCGAACCGACGCTGTTAATATTTTGTGAATCATGCTTTTGTTGATAGATATTCTGACTTAAACGATCTTGGTGAGCGTCAAGTCTTGCCCGTTCAGATATTGAAAGGCCGTTGCCGCTTGCGCGCATTTGCGCTTCTCTAGTATCGAATCGATCTTGTTGATTATCCAAGCGTTGTGCTTCGCGCTGAGTCAATTGACCGTTTTGAACGCCGTTGTAGATACGTTTGTCTTGATTCTGTTGGGTTTGGTTGACGTCATAGAGTGAATTACCGGGGTTGTTTGGTCTTGGCCCGTTGCCGCCACCATAACCGCCACCGTGGAAATTCTGTGAATCATGCTTTTGTTGGTAGATATTCTGGCTCAAGTTGTTCTGTTGATTGTTAAGGCGGTAGCGCTCGGAAGCGTTCAAACCATTTCCACTTGCTCTAAAACGCTGCTCTCTTCTATTCAACGCGAATTGTTGTTGTCCGAGACGAGCCGATTCTCTCCTGTTGAGTGAGCCATTATTTACGCCGTTATAGATACGACCTTGCTGTCTGTTCTGACGTTGGTTGACGCCATATTGTCGCGCTTCGACTGGAGTAGCTAGCAGAGATGCTGAGCCAAGCACAGCCATCAATGATAGTGATACTAGGGATAACCTTTTCAT
>JACMKL010000490.1 GCA_014380105.1 Candidatus Melainabacteria bacterium | reverse complement strand
CCGAAGCCGAAGTCTTAACTGACAAGCGGTCATGTTTTCATCGGACTATAATGCCAATTGAAGATATGGCGAGGTTTTTCTTTTGAGCGGAATTGTTTTTGTCTTGGATGGCGCTGGTGCTGCCGGTTTTACACCGAAAGTATTGCGCAAAAGCCTCGCCGTTTTGCCATATGAAGTAAATCATTTTTATTGGGCAACAGGATACGGGTTGATTTCGGATCTCACGGACCGAAAGAATATTGAAAAAAAAGCATTGGAATTGAGCGCTGCTATCACTGAGTATCGCCAAAATAATGAGAACGGTCGCGTATTTGTTATTGCTAAGAGCGCAGGCACGATGGTCGCACTTCGGGCTTTGGCGCAGGTAGAGGCTCATGCTGTAGAACGCGTTGTGCTCATGTCGCCAGCTGTATCGAAAGACTTTGTTTTAGTAGATGCATTGAAAGCGGTTAAAAATGAGATGGTCTCGTTTTGGTCACCAATAGATCTGTTTTTCCTTGGGCTGGGGACAAGTGTATTTGGAACTGCCGATGGTATCAGAGGTAAAGGCGCAGGAGTTTGTGGATTTCAGCTTCCTGCCGACTTGTCGGCAAGCGAAGACTATTCCAAATTACGCCAGATAAAATGGACACCTTCAATGGCTAGATGCGGACACTTCGGCGACCACTGGGGAAACAGCATGCCGCCGTTTGTCGACCGCTATATTGTGCCTTTATTTCTAGAAAACTCGCAGACTTAACCCTGAATTGCCTTAATAAGCGCTTTCGTCAGGCCAGTTTCTGCTAATTCTGAAAATGGTGTGACGCCAACAATGTCGTAACGCGCACCCTTGCTCATCAAACGATTGTCCAGTCGGTAGAGCTTTCTCTGCCCATCGTCATCAGTGCCAACTTGTAAGAAGGTTATTTTGATTTCGTTTGGATCTTTCATCAAACGAGTGGCCTGAATGATAACGTCATTTAAGTCTTCATCGTCTTGTGGCTTTCCATCGGTAATTACTGCAATAACAAGCGGGCGAGCCTTTCCTGTCGCGCGGCGTTGGAAGTATTCAGTCAATTGCTCATGCATAGGCGCAGCTAATTTCGTCCCGATAAAGATGCCATTGCGGACGAACAGCTGAGGTAAATTTTTCAGGTGGACATTGCGATAAACATCATATTGACTGGAGAACATAACGAGAGTAAATCTCCAGTTCGGCAATTTTGACGCTTGTCTGGTCAGGTCCATACTTTGTGAGAGACACCACTGCCAACGCGAAACTTTATCTGAAAACATCGGAAAGTATTCTTTATCGCCCATCGAACTTGAGCGATCTTGCATAACAATGATGTCGTGCGTACTTAATTTTTTCAGCTCGCGATCAGAAACGTCGCCTTGAAGCTTAGTGTTTGAGATGTTTGGAGTTAACCGAATTTGGTTTGTTTCTTGAGCAGCAGTGCCGGTTTGAAGTCTGGAGTCGCGTAATCCTGCACCCAGCCTTCCATTATTGGCGTCGTTCAAATTGCCGTTGAGTGCTCGCGGAGGTGTGGCGAACTGAGTTGTGTCGACCAACTCATCTGCGTCCTCATGCTCAACAGTTCCTTTCAATGGAATTGCCTGATTTGAAGAGCGGACTTGCGATGGACCACGATTGATTCGATAAGAGCCTTGAGCAAGCGCAGAGCTGCCTGCCTGCAGCAGTATGGATAGAGTTATGAAACTAAAAAGTATAGGCCGCACAGTTACTCACCTCGTCGAAGCGAAAGGCTGAGATGGCGCACGCTTGCGTCGATTCTCAACTTCAATATAACCTTGAATAATACTGATGACGTAAACGGCCGCAAATCCTTCCCGATACTTTCAAAATGCCTTTATGTCGCAAATAAGTGATATTGAGGGAACTTTTGGCGCAGATGAATTGTCTTTAATCGCAAGACAGTGGATTGAG
Organism: Candidatus Melainabacteria bacterium; assembly: GCA_014380105.1. Taxonomy (GTDB): domain Bacteria; phylum Cyanobacteriota; class Vampirovibrionia; order Obscuribacterales; family Obscuribacteraceae; genus QKMZ01. The sequence continues at coordinate 10,802 of JACMKL010000490.1, read as the reverse complement.
TAAATGAGCAGGTGTCCCATGTTATTAAATACAGAGAACGTATTAAAGCCCACACTGACCACGGTTTGGCTAGATAAAATTAAAGAAGATTTTTCAGAAGAGATTGTAGATTTGAATGAGGTTTCTCATCAAAGCGAATTCAAGGGAATACACGAACGCAAATTGCGCAGAATGCAGTGCCAAAATGGTCTCGAACGCGCAGTGCATAATTTATTCGAGGTACTCGGAATAAGGAATGCGGCATAAAAAACTCGCACTTTAGTCAAAAAATCCCGCTCGCGAGAACGGGATTTTTTATGTCTTATGGTTCTGTTATTTAGCCGCCGCAGCAGCCACCATCTTTGTCATGCTTCTTGAGCGGCTTTTCTTCATTTTCCTGACGATCGGTCGGCTTGATTTCTTCGTCAGTTGGTTTTTTGAGATGCTCATCATCTTTAGTTTTCGTTTCGTGCTCTTGTTCTTCTTTTACTTTGGTATCTGCCATCAGTTCGTCCTCTTTGTTGATCAGAAAGACCAAGCGATGCATTGCAGGTTCCATGTTTGTCTAATGGCAGAGCGGGAGAGTGCTACAGAATGCTCATCGCTCTCTTGAATCGAGATTTCAGGTCTGTAACGATCTCATCAGCACCAGGAGGTGTTTCTGGACGTCCTAACTGGTTAGCAATCGAATACATTGAATTGCTCAAACCAATAAAGATTGGATGAAAACCGTATTTCAACATCTCTTGGTAGGCATTGGTAGCTGACCACTGTTGTTCGGTGAGACGGTATATCGCTACCATAGTACCGGTGCGATCTTGACCCTGCCGGCAGTGCACTAACACCGGTTGATTTTCCGGGTCATTTACCACTTTCAAGAATTGGTCGATTTCATGTGGTTTGACGGATTTGAATACACTCAATGGAAGGCTGACATATTTCAAACCGGCTTCCTCAGCCATTTGTTTTCCAACGCGAATATCCTTATCGCCATCTCTTAAATTGATGACAGTCTTCAAGCCTGCTTTTTTCATAGCATCGAAATTTGCTTGAGACGGTTGAGCACTTCTCCAAAGTGTAGGAGAAACAACTCCGAAATTAGGTACTCCATCAACAACGGAGTCAGCTGCTAATGCTGAGGCTACAGGCACATTAGTCTGTGCTTGTGCAGGTACACTAGCGAAAAAAATTGTTGAAGAAACCAGAGCGGACGCAAAAAAATTGAAGCATCTTGACGCCATTGCCAGACCTCGCGAGATAAAAGAACGAATCGAATAAATTCATACTAGCAGCCAGTTTTGGAAAGCGCACGGTCTTAAATGACTCACAGTAGTTTGTAAAATAGGTTGTCGATTTGAAATTATTTTGAAAAAAATTCGACACTGGAAAACTTGACTGTAAGCGCCTCTTTGGATACCTGATAATTTTTCTGCCGACTGAAAAAATGTAAAGTCGGCAATTGCTCAGTTTGTTTTTCGGAACACATATTTGTGCTGCAGCGTCTGTGTGTTATCGATCCCGAAGCAAATACGATTAATTCGATTACTCAGCGGTGATAACTAATACGCCGTCCGCTTTGTCAGGTTTTTTGCGTTTGAGAAATACAATTAAGCAACTAGCTATTCTGTGAATGACTCTAGATCTAAATTTTGTGCAAAAACAGATCAATTTTACATTGCACTTACGAAGCAAGACTTTTAGATGTTCAGAGGAGACTATTTCTGAGGCTATTAGCTACATTGACCGGCTGGCATTTGAGATTCGGACAGTAATCGGTAGAATAATGATGGTATGTCGTCACCCTCACCACTTCGCAAGATTATTCACGTAGATATGGATGCTTTCTTTGCGTCAGTTGAACAGAGAGACAATCCGGAATTGCGAGGTAAGCCTGTTGCCGTCGGGGGGACACCTTCTCAGCGGGGCGTAGTAGCAGCTGCCAGCTACGAAGCCAGACGATATGGCATTCACTCAGCTATGCCTTCGCGTACTGCCCTCCAGCGCTGTCCTAATCTTTGTCTCGTTCGCCCTCGCTTCGAGGTTTATAGGCAGGTCTCTGAGCAAATTAGAGAGATTTTTCAGCGCTACACAGATCTTGTCGAACCTTTGTCACTTGATGAAGCGTATCTTGATGTCACCGAAAATAAAATGGACATACCGTCTGCAACGATTATTGCTCGTGAAATTAAAGATCTGATTTTGCAGGAGACGCATTTAACTGCTTCTGCTGGTGTTTCTATTAATAAATTTCTGGCGAAGACAGCCTCCGGCATCAATAAACCAAACGGCTTAACGCTGATCAGACCGGAGAAAGCTGAATCTTTCATAGAAAAATTGGCGATTGAAGATTTCTATGGCATCGGAAAAGTTACTGCGCAGAAAATGCATAGCGCCGGAATATATGCTGGCGCCGACTTAAAAAAATTCAGTGAAGTCGATTTGATCAAAAAGTTTGGAAAAGCAGGCAGCCATTACTATCGTATTGCTCGCGCCTTAGATGACCGTCCCGTCGTTCCCAATCGAATAGCAAAGTCGATTGGAGCAGAAGAGAGCTTTGCTGATGACCTCGCGGACCGTTATTCCATGATGGTGGCGTTGGAAGAAATAGCCGAAAGCGTTGAGAGACGCCTCGACAAGCATGGCACTGGCGGACGCACCGTCACCTTAAAAGTTAAGTATGCGGACTACCAGCAAGTGACGCGCAGCAAAACACTCAATGAGTCTATTAAAAGCTCCAAAGATCTCATGAAAGTTGCGCTTAGTTTACTGAGTGCAACTGAGGTCGAGCAACGAAATGTCAGACTGCTCGGAATTTCTATGTCAGGTCTGGATTGCGAGCGAGATGAAGAAGATTACGTTCAGCTGACGATCGAATTTTCTTGAACTGAAATTTGTTCGAGATCAACTTGCATCACGCATGCGCGATTGCGATTTCTCAACCTCAACATCGTGCTGCTGAATCAGTGAAGATAATCCCTCATACTCCTTCAGACGTGTTACTTCGGCACGCTCAGGTGGGACCAGGACAGTCACAGCGTTGGGCAAAATCGTCACTCGCATAGGTGTTTTCCCACATTCGTCGCCATCGAGCATTGTCGGCAATTCAGCTATTCGAGGTGGGTCTGCGATTTTCTTACCCGCCAAAAAATTGCGAATTTTATTACAGGTTGTCTGGAATTCCGAGCGCACTCCGCGTCTTGGAACAATTTCTACAACAGCCTCTTTAACTCTTAAAATGCATTCCGGAATATTATCGTCAACGCTGCCGCCAGCAAAACGAAATCCTAATTTGACATAGTCGCCAAAATTAACCGGATCGACTATATGTAGATCAAGAAAGCCGTCACAAAGTACATTCATGTCATTTTCTTTTCCCATGCCAAGATCTTCAACATTGGCGAGGAAAACACCAGACGCCTTGACTTTGAATGACATTCCACCAGTTGTAATTCTAAAAATTCTGGGCGGCATGGCAATCGTTTGCAGCATAGCGCTCACATAAGCCAGCAGTCGAAATCTGGTTTTCAGTGCGCGTGCTGGCCGCATGAAAGCGTCGGAAATTGGTCCTACACCAGCCATACCGGCGAAGTATTCACCATTCATCATACCCATATCGATTTGCATTGGGCGTCCGTTTCGCAGGTAGTCGAAAGCATGCTCAAGCGGATTAGCTAAAATACTTTCCGCCACTATTCCAAGGTTTCTCGCTAAAACATTTCCTGTTCCCAATGGCAAAATTGCGCATGGAATACTGGAATTTGCCTTTGCGAGAGCCGCCAGGGCAAACCTGATAGTGCCGTCTCCGCCTGCAGCGATAACCAGGTCTAGAGGAGGCTTAAACAATGGAACAAGGTGCTGCGGACCTGTGTCGGCAGTTGTTGGGTAAAACGAAACAAGATATTCATCATGCTTGTTAAGTTCTTCCACGATCTTTCCAATCCAGGTCTCTGTCTGGACCTGAGACTTTGCTGTAGGGTTGTAAATTACAAGTGCATGTTTAGGCATGTGATTGTTTCCAAGAGTTTAGGATGCCCTACTCTAAAGGCTTCCAAGGAATAGGCGTTTTTATTTCAACAAAGTTCCCATCCCCCGAAATTCGTGAATGACCTAACGATACCTCTAATAAGGTATTTTGTGGAATGGTTCAGTTAAGCGGAACTATAGGCACAGTCTCCCGTCTCACCTCCACGGGTAACTAATAGGGGGACGACTATGTCCGCAAATTTGTCGGGCGATAAGAGTGAGCAAGACGTCGCCGCTCGCAGGGGCGAATTTTCTCAATCTTCTACGGCTAGTTCTTCAATTCCGGCCTGGCTCCGCCTACATAAACTTTGGTTCTTTGGTGGATTTGCGTTGCTTCTCGGCATAGTCGCCTTTGCCACCACGCAGTTTATGAATAGAGAAGGTTTAGATAATCAAGTCGAGTTGAGTGGGCGCATTGAGGCACCACAAACTCATATATCCGCGATTGCCGCGACCAAAGTGAAAAGCGTTCTTGTAAAAGAAGGTGACAGAGTTCGTAAAGGACAATTATTGGCATTGCTCGATACTGGCGTTGTAACTGCAAAAATCGGCAATCTATCTTCTGCCAGAGCGCAGGCAAGTCAAGCCTCTCGCCAAGCCGATCTACATGCTGCTGCTCTCGAGCAGCAGATTGCTGCAGCGCGTAAGAAAGGAAATGGTTTTTTCACTAAAATGTTCACGACCAAACAAGGTCGAGCAAAAGAAGGTGAACGTTTGCGTGGACAAATGTTGCAAGCGCGTATGATGCAAATGCAAGCTCGCGGAGCCATTGCGAAAGTGGATTCGGTGTCCTCAACTGCAGCTTCAATGAAATCCAATTTTAATATCACGAGTCCGGTCGCTGGCATCGTGGAAACCCGCAGTGTTGAGCCCGGTGAGCTGGTCGCAAAAGGGCAGGTTTTACTCACAATCGTTGATCCTAGCTCCGCCTACATGCGTGGATATATTCCCGAAAGTCAAATTGCCAGAATAAAAATTGGTCAAAAAGGCACCGTATATTTGGATTCCGATTCAAAACGAGCCATGCCTGCTCGTTTGACTGCGATCGATTCTGACCCATCATTCACTCCTGAAAATGTTTATTTTAAAGATGATCGCGTTCGTCAGGTATTTGGCGTGAAAATATCTCTCGACAATCCTGACGGGTCGGCAAAACCTGGCATGTCTGCTGAGGCAAAAATGGATTTGAAGGAGCGCGATAAACAGTGACACTCTCTGTTTCTGAAGAAAAAGCGATCACCTATACCCGAGACGCTGTCATTAAGGTTGATGGTTTAGTGAAACGCTACAAAGGCGGAACTCAAGCCCTTAGTGATTTTGGCTTGCAAATACTGTCCGGCGAATTATTTGGATTAGTGGGACCAGACGGCGCTGGCAAAACTTCTGTGCTGAAAATTCTGGCTGGCATAATGGAGCCCACCTCAGGTACAGCCAGTGTTTTAGGCAAGAAGCCGAGTGATGCCAGGCGTCACGTTGGTTATGTGCCGCAAGGTGGTGCGCTTTACCCAGAATTGAGTATTGACGAGAATCTCAAATACGAAGCCGGCATGCATGGTGTCTCAGATGGTGACTTTCGAAAATTGCGCGAATTGCATTTGAAAAATATGGGCTTGCTGCAATTCGCTGATCGTCTGGCCGGACAATTGTCGGGCGGAATGAAACAAAAACTTGCCCTCTGTTGTGCACTTGTTTCGCAACCCAAAGTAATTTTGCTCGACGAACCTACCACTGGCCTCGATCCTATATCCAGGCGTGAGCTTTGGCAGGCTCTGGCTGTCTTGGGCAAAGAGGGCGTAACCGCTGTTGTCGCAACACCATTTCTTGATGAAGCAGAGCGATGTCATCGAGTTGCCCTGATGTATGAAGGCCGCGTGCAAGAACTCGGCTCTCCATCCGAACTTCAAGCTGCGCTTAATCTGACACGTGTGGAAATAGTCGTTGGCAATGACGCCGACTCGCTACGTGGGCTCTCGAAATTAGCAGTCGAGCGATCGGACAATATCGCGGACTTCTGGACCTTCGGGGATCATATTGAGGTACTCTGCAAAGAGCCTCGTAGCGCTGTCGATGAAGTGAGTCAGGCATTAAAGAGCGCCCGTATTGAAGTGCGTAACATTCATGAGGGCTCGCCAAATTTAGAGAATGTATTTGTTACCAAACTGCGCTCGCTTGGACAGAAAGAAGGTAATTCTTTACCTTTTCCTCACATTCGTACAGACGGAAACAAACAGCAAGCGATTGGCGAATCAGCCATCAAAGCATCCGGGTTGTATAAGCAATTTGGCAATTTTGTGGCTGTCGATAATGTCGACCTCGAACTTAAGCATGGTGAAATTTTCGGACTTCTCGGTGCCAATGGTGCGGGAAAAACAACAACTATAAAGATGCTTTGCGGTCTCTTAAAGCCGAACTCTGGAAGTGTTATGTTGGGCGGCGAAACCGACAATCTGCGCAGCAAAAAATTGCGTAAGCGCATTGGTTATATGAGTCAAAAATTTACTCTTTATGACAATCTTACGGTTAGAGAAAATCTTGAATTTTACGCGGCGATTTACGAAATTCCACTAAATTTGCGGAAGCAGCAAATTGATTGGGTTGTTAGGGCTTGCGAATTGGACGAAATTCAAAAGTCACTAGTCAAAAGCTTGCCACTAGGCTGGAAGCAACGCATCGCATTTGGTGCTGCCGTTATGCACGAGCCAGATATCATTTTTCTTGACGAACCTACTGCTGGAGTTGATCCTCTTGCTCGTCGTCAATTGTGGAAATTAATTCGCGAATTTGCAGCCAATGGTGCTGTCATACTTGTCACCACGCATTACCTTGATGAAGCTGAATACTGTAGTCGTATGGCTTTTATGGCGTCCAGTCGCATCGTTGCGCAAGGCTCACCTCAAGAGCTGCGCCAGCTGCCCAAAGGCGACCTGGTCGAAATTAAGGTGGATGAAACTCAAAATGGATTTCAGATTTTGAGCAGCCAATTGGATCACTGGCGTGTTGCTATTTTCGGTAGTTTTCTGCACGTCATTCTGGAAAATGCAGATAATGAAATGCCTAATGTTCAAGCTCTATTAAAAGAGGGTGGTTGCAATATTATCTCCTCCCGCAAAATCCCGTTTTCCTTGGAAGATGCGTTTATTGATGTTGTCCAACACCAGGGGCAGAGAGCATCATGACGAAAATAATGGTTCAGGCTTCAAAAGAATGGAGCGAGTTAAAGCGAGACAAATTTAGTCTGGCTCTGGCCTTCTTGCTACCCTTATTTTCGTTGTTTCTGTTTGGCTACGGCATCAGACTTGAATCGAAAAATATACCCATCCTCATTAATGACCACGATAATACGTCTCTCAGTAGAGACTATGTCGACCGTTTGTTTGCGACCAATTTATTTATTGCCGCTCCTGTCGACAAAATGATGTCACCAGGTGACGCCATAAAGACAGGTGCTGCCAAAGCTGCACTTGTCATTCCGGAAGGCTTTACGCGTCAGATTTATCGAGGCAATACCTCCTCACCTGAAGTGATGATTGATGGAACCGACATCGCTAATACGCAAATTATTTTAAACAGTATCAAAGCTGCCAATTTGTATTTTTTGGCCCTTCTGAAAGAAGATCGGATGCCAGACGCTGCATCACATATGGTGGCACCACATTTGCGTTTGCTATTCAATCCTGGGCGGCAAGAAACGCTCTTTATTGTGCCGGGAGCATTTGGTGTGATTCTTTGGATGTTTCCAGCATTGCTTGCCGCAGTTGCCGCATCGCGTGAAAAAGAACAAGAAACTATCATCCGCGTTTATTCTGCCAACCCTCACCCATTGCAGTTTTTACTCGGAAAGGCTTTAGTCTATTTTACTGTTTCTATGGCGCTTGCCACCATGGTAATGGTTGCTGCAGCAATTTTATTCGGCGTCAGACCGATCGGTGACCCAACTCCACTACTTATTTCCACACCAATTTATGTGTTCGTCTCCGTGTCCTTTGGTTTGATGCTCGGCACCTGGGCCAATTCTCAAACGACTGCTGTACAGGCGACATCTTCGCTCGGATTTTTCCCGTGCCTCCTACTTTCGGGTTTCGTTTACCCGATAAGCAATATTCCTTTTCCTCTCTCTCTGTTTTCGCTGATTGTTCCGGCGCGTTATTACATTGAACTTACTCGTGACGCTTTTGTGCGAGGGGCGGGTTGGCCCGCAGTCTGGTATGTTCCTCTGGTACTTTTCGGATTTGCGATTGCTCTTACGGCAATCAGCTGGCTGGGATTAAAGCGCATGCAAGTTAAGGATTAGAGGAATTAAGGACTAAAGTGTCAAAGTATTATGGGATTAGGGGATTAAGGCATGGGATTTTTAGATAATATCCGCGGAAGTCACCTCTGGGCGCTCGTTCAAAAAGAAGCCCGTGAGATTATGCGCAACCCGTACTTGCTGTTTCTGATACTGGTACCACCCACGGTTCAGTTATTGATTCTAGGTGGTGCCCTCGATCCGCAAGTGAGACATCTAACTCTCGCCACTGTTGATCATGCTCAGACTGTGCAAAGTCGTGACCTTGTGGCATCTCTAACATCTAGTGGTGTTTTTCCAAAAAATGTCTATTTGAAAGATGAAAATCAAATGCTGAGTGAGCTTGAACGTGGTGACTTGAATGTCGGTTTGGTAATTCCAAAGAATTTTACTCAAGAGCTAAATAGAGGCAGTCAGGCTGACGTACAAATTCTTGTTGATGGCGCAGACGCTTACACGGCCGGTATCGCCAGAGCCTATGTTCTGCGAAATATCTATCAATTTAAGCCGGAAGGCGTAAAAGTTTCGACTTTTGAAATTCCTTCTGCGGTACGAAATAAAGTTGATAATGACGCATCTTCCTCAATTATTGATCCAAAAATGTCGATTCTCTATAACCCCGATCAGGAAAGTAGTTGGTATTTTATCCCGGGAATTTTAGGCGCTTGTTTGACGTTGACTGGCACCCTTGTTGCTTCTGCCACTGTTTTGAAAGAACGTGAAAGTGGCACCATGGAGCAGTTGTTAATGACGCCTGCTGCCTCGTGGGAAATTCTGCTTGCCAAAATTATTCCGCTTCTGACATTTTTAGTAGGCGACGTCATTCTGGCAATTGGAGCGGCGCAGATGATATTTCACATGCCGTTTCGCGGAAGTATTCCGCTTTTCTTACTGGCGTCAGCACTCTATGCATTCGTCGGGATCGGTATGGGCATGTTGCTCGGTTCGGTCTGTAAAAGTCAAAGGCAAGCCCAACTGGCTTCATTCTTTATCAATATTCCGCTCATTCTATTGTCCGGAACTGTTGTTCCTCTCGACACCATGCCGCCGGTGATGCAGGCTATTTCAGCCTTTGATCCCCTTCGCTATTACACGTTTATTGCGCGTGGAGTCATTCTTAAGGGGGCAACATTTAGTATGTTATGGCAGCAACTTGGACTTTTAGCTTTATCTGCGATACTAATACTAGTTGTTAGCGCCAACCGATTCCGCAGTCAATTGGTTTAGCTGAAGAATTTGGAGACGTGTAATGGACACGAAATCTGTAACGGATTTTGAAATACCTATCCATAATTTTCGACACGTAGCTGGCGGAATTTATCGTGGGGCTCGCCCATCTCCCGAAGGATTGATGGCGCTGAAGCAGAACAATTTTAAGACAGTGTTATCGTTTCGTTGGCGTAAAGGTCCAATCGGTGCAGAGCGCCGTATTGCCACCGAACTCGGTTTAGCGTACATAAATATTCCCCTGAATTATTGGAGTCTTCCAAATCAGGTAGAAATTGATAAATTCTTGATGCTCATGGATGATGAAAGCCAACATCCCATATTTGTGCACTGCTTTCACGGAGCGGATCGCACTGGACTATTGATTGCAATTTACCGCCTGGTCCGCTGTGGATGGACGTTTCAGCAAGCGTATCAGGAAATGTTGGAGTGCGGATTTCACCGATTTAAAACACAGCATTTTAAATATGCGTTGTGGCGCATGGCGAAAAAAACAATTCAAAAATAGTTTAATGGCTAAACACTCTTAAAATTTATAATCCACGTTAATCAGGCGTGGGGAACCTATACGCGCATTTTTGCGTCAAACCAGCACTACAGTGTGGGACTTATCGTGGAGTACGCCGATGAGAAGTCTAGCTCTTAAAAATTTTGATGAACCAAGAATTCCTCTGGCGCAGCGCTTACCAATTTATTTTGTGCTTATGGTGATGGCGTGTCTAGCGCTCTCTGGATGCCGCTCTGGCGAAGTAAATTCATTGTGCTATTGGGGACCAATCCCTAACGAAAAGAAAATGAAAGAGCTCAAAGCTAAGGGCGTCAAAACAATCGTCAATTGCCGCCTCAACCGACTGGTTGCCAAAGAAAAAATTGCCGAAGAGTTAGGTCTTAACTGGGTGCATATTCCAACTGGCTTATTTAAGCCACCTGGTGATGAGCAGATCAAGCGATTTGTTGCCGTTGCTAATAATCCAGACATGACACCAATATTTATTTGTGACCAGGCTGCGCGCGACAGAACACAATTTTACGCAGCTGTATTTGGAATGGCGTCCGAAAAATGGTCAGCAGAAAAAGCCTCAAAGGCGATGTATCTGAATGGTCTACGCCATTGGTGGCCCTGGTTTTATAAATACAAAGAAGTTGTGAAACAGTACGAGCCTGAAATTCACGGTGAGATTGAACACACAGCAGATTCTAACGTTTATACAACGAACTAAATTTTGCGTGGCTGGCAGTGCACTTGGTGTTCCCAGCCCACAATTTTTGCATTGCCGTTAATCAT
>JACMKL010000489.1 GCA_014380105.1 Candidatus Melainabacteria bacterium | reverse complement strand
CTCCCAGAGCAGCTCCGGCAAAACCAGAAAGGTTGTACCAGCTAAATGCTCGAGTGAGCCTCTCTGTCCGAACTGACTGCGAAACTATTGATTGTTCTATTGCGGCAAAAGGACCGCCCTCGTAGCCAGCCGGGCTGACGATGCCGCATACGACGGCAGTCGCAATCAACCATTTTGCTTCAGCAAAAGCTAATATGCATCCGCCAACTAGAATAATTGCGCACGATATGAATAAAACATTTCGCAGGCCCACGCGATTGGCGGCCATGGTTGCACACGATGTGACAAATGCATCCTCCAATAAAGTGAGGGAAAACAAAGCCCCCACTTCAATTGTTGAAAATCCGCGCTGCAAAAGGAAGAGCGCAAGAACAACTGAAATAGCGCCGAATCCGACAGTTCTGATTGTTTTTGCTAAACAAACAAACGTCAAATTTCGGACGTCATCGTCTTCAAAAGTTCTGAGCATCAAAACACTTCAAATCCTTAAACTAGAGCCAAGGCAGGCGCGGTCAAAGATTTCGCACCTATAGCGCTTTGAAGCGTTTTCACTTTTAAAAATTCCATAGTCTTCTCGATCGAATGACTTTCATTGAAGTGTTGAATAATTAAATCTGAAGGACATGTTAGCTCCTCCAAACGAGCCCAGAGAGGCTGCAGGCAAGAATAATTAAAACCGAAACGAACCGCGGTGCGCTCGGCACTTTCTAAAAGATCAGCCGCTTGCTGTCTGTATATATTGGTATCTAACCGTCCAGCAATTCCGTAAATCGCTAGTTCCTTTAGAACAGTCAATCGTTCAGCATCAGTGCGTTTTTCGACCAGCTGATTGTCCAACAGTAGGGACAAACCAATCAGGAAAAAGGCATGATAATCAGCGAGGTCTTGCGGCATTTCAAAACCCTTGAATTCAAATCGCAAGGTCGGCTCGGTATGAATATAGTAAAGCGGAGCCCATTCAGAACGCTTAAACGTTCTGATCGATTTGCCCACTACACCTTCACTTTCCCAGAGTTGGCTTTCGAACAGTGGGGACGAAAAGGTCAAGGCAATTACAGCTGGCATGTAGAAATTAATTCGTTCATTCAAGGCCACTTGATCAATCTCGTCGACGAGATCAGCAGGGACACTGATATTTACGTCAGGTCCAAACGTGGTCATTGCTGTGAGTGCCCACTGCCAGTAATCGTGACGTTTATAGTTCGGTGCGGCGTAAAAATTACTTTCAGTTGGATGATGCGAAATTGCACACAATTGCTGCTGGTATCTATTACCAAAATATGTCTGCGCTCGCTCAGTCAACAATGACAAATTCATGACTGCTGCATCAATTGTAGAAACCAAAGGTGTTCTTACTTCGAGACCTTTTACAAGCATTTGTAGAGGCTTCATATCGGAGTCAGTAAGATAATAACCCTCGACTAAATAGGGACTGGCACTCCGATGCAACGGTTTGACGTTGAGGCCATCTTTAGAAAAATCGCTTACTGGAATGGCGTCAATGAAATCGCGAAAATCTTCGAAATTGAAATCATCATGGAATAACGGCTTTGACTGTTCATCCACAATCAAATACTCTGCTTCTATTCCGAATCCAAAACATGTTTCGCTGGCGTCCATGGTCACCTGGTGGAAGCAAATACAAATCAAATTCTCAGATTGAAATTACTTTCAAGTTATTGAGAATTGTTCTCAAACTTTGCTCATCAAGTCTATTATACACAATAAATAATTCAACTCTTTGCAAGCGCAATTAACCTAACCACGCCAGTTTCGCAAATATTAGTGCACGAAATTTTAAGGTTTGGTGTTTTCGATGAATTTGTTGACGTCCTTAAAAATTTGCGAAGAGGCATCGCCGGCGTTCAGGCTAATGTCGCGGTGAGTTAGCGGGACAGGCTTAATCAGGCATTTTCCTCCCACAGACAGCAGTTTTTTTGAGAAGACATCATGTTGCGAAACTGCGTCCATTCGTCGAGCACCACAGAACATCAGAAATGGCGGAGATTTTGTGCCTGCCTTAATGGTTAGAGTTGGAGATCCGTCTTTAAGATTGGCTGGATTTTTACCGAAAGCGTTTTCAATCATCGCTCCGCCCTTATTTAATTCTGGAGAATCATCCTTAATGCGCTGCAAAAGGTCTAAAGATGCCGTATCTAAGCTGATCACGCCGGCAAGGCAAGTAGGATCAACGCCTAATTCGTTTAGAAACTTTTGATTGGTGGCGACAAGATCCACAAGATGTGCACCTGCCGAGTGTCCCATCAAATAGATGCGATCAGGGTCCCCACCCCACTTTGCTGAGTTAGCTTGGACATATTTAATTGCTCTAGCAATATCTTTAACCTGTTCTGGGTGCATTGCCTGTGGTACCAGTCGATAATTGATGTTTGCAAAAATGATGCCCCTTTTAGCATAAGCCATGCCCTTAACTGCATGCGGTTTTTTATCACCAATACGCCATCCACCTCCGTGCACGAAAATCAATACAGGCAAGCGGGAAGTAGAAGTAACGGTCTCAGGAAAGAAAACATCAAGGTCTTGCAGTGTCTCTTTTCCATAGGTAAGATTTCGTTCCACTGAAAAGTTTAGCTGAGAAGACTCGCCGCCTCCTTGACTCTGAGAGCCACTTACTCTCGCTCCAGTTGTTGCGTTTGCAGTTGCGTTACCAGTGCCATTTCTATCAATACGTGCACGTATTGAATCTCTGAACCTTCCACCTCTCTCTTCTGCATTAGCAAGTGGGATGGTAGTCAGAAGAACCAATCCAGCAATAAGCACTTTCAGTTTCATCAGCAAATCCTTTTTCAATAAGTCATTTATCCAGTCCAGGGCTCCCAATTTTATATACGTATTTGGCGACCAAAAAGTTCAACCCAAAATCAAAATAAACTCCTACTACTGCTATTAGTATACTTACCAGTTAAGACAAAAGCGCCAGGAGGGCGCCTTTGCCGTCAGCATGAGCGACGACAGCTGGAAGAAGTCTTCTTCTCCAACTGCCGCCGCTGCCTGACCCACCATGCACTACCAATAAATGCTTTTCAGCTCTTACTGACAGTGCGGGTAGTTATTCCGTTACTTCTTCTCAGGAGTGAGAGCGGGCTGGTCTTCACCCGAGTCGAAAATGACGTTGGTGTCGTTTCCGACGATTGGGCGCGCCATCTTGTCGAGGGCTTCCTGTCCGCGGTAGACCTTGTCGCCAACGACCAGCTCGAGGGCATCCGAAGGGAAACCAGCCCACTTCACAAACGTCGGGTGCAGGAAGCTGCCCGTCTGACGCCAGGTGTTGTAGTCCTTGATCAGCTCGGAAATTTGAGCCTGGTCCTGCGCAAACTTGTTGCGCATCTTGCCGACGAAATCGAGAATCTTGTCGTAGATGTCCAGACCCTTGAGGTCAGGATAGGCTTCCGTAATCGCCGAGAAAAACTTGCCGTTGTCGACCTGAGGCGAACCCGGCTTGTTGTAGCGACCGCTGACGGCATCCGTCAGAATCTTGTCGAGCGCGTCGCGCTTCTCGCGGGCGATGCCGATCTGGTCGGTGAAGGCGAGACGGTCCTGACCGTAGCTGGACTGCATCGCCTTGTACTTGGCGGTGACGGCGAGTTCCGTGCGCGTGCCTTCGTTGCGGACGGTGGTGTAGGTGTTGATCGCCCAGGCGCCGAGCCCGATGACGAAAGCGGCAATGATGCCGATGATGATGAACTTCTTCATTGTCTTATCTCCTTGATTAGATGAATGCCGAAATTACCGGCGGACACGGTGGAAGGTTTGAGGGCCGACGTAGACGCAGATGCCCCAAGCGATGACGCCGAACAGAACGATGAAGAAGTAAATCCACCCCTTCTGTCCTGACGACGGTTCGATCTCGTGTGCGAGATACTGATAGTCAGTCATACGCACACGCTGGAACTTGTTGGCGCCCCAGATCACGTTTTCGAGAGCGCCCTGGTCCG
>JACMKL010000488.1 GCA_014380105.1 Candidatus Melainabacteria bacterium | reverse complement strand
TTTTCGTTGATTTGGTCGCCCAGAGCGGCTGGCACGAGGACTTCGCATTCCAATTCCAGCAATTCTTTGTTGCTGACGGTGGTTGAGCCTGTAAAGCCTTCTACTCTTCCCATCTCGGAGATGTAAGCCAGAAGACGTGGGATGTCCAAACCATCTGGATTGTAGATGCCGCCATAAACGTCGGAGACAGCAACAATTTTGTAGCCGGATTCGTGCAGCAATTTCGCTGTCACTGAGCCAACATTACCGAAACCTTGAACAACTACACGAGGAGCTTTTACCTTAATTTCCCAGTGCTCGATGGCGCGTTTGACGCAGTAAGCGACACCGCGACCGGTGGCTTCATTACGTCCGAGCGACCCGCCGATGGCAATTGGTTTACCGGTGACAACGGAAGGGACTGTGTGACCTACGTTGATACTATAGGTGTCCATGATCCAGGCCATTGTTTGTTCATTGGTGTACATGTCCGGAGCCGGAATATCTTTATCCGGTCCGAGCAAGTTGATAATTTCAGAAGTGTAGCGACGGGTCAGTCTTTCGTTTTCGCCCATAGACAGTTTCCACGGTTCGCAACGGATGCCGCCTTTAGCTCCGCCGTAAGGCAAGCCCATCAATGCGCATTTCCAGGTCATGAGCATTGCCAGACCAGATACTTCGCCGAGATTGACGTCTGGATGGAAGCGAATACCGCCTTTGCCAGGTCCCAGGGTGACGTCGTGCTGTACGCGATAGCCTGTGAATGACTTGACGCTACCGTCGTCCATCCGCACAGGCACCGTCACTATCATTGCTCTCTTTGGGTATCTGAGACGCTCGTGTAACTCACGATCCAATCCCATCTCCAACGCGATTTCATCGAGTTGTCGTTGAGCCATGAGGAAATGTTCAGTCTCGCACTCCATTTTTGGGCGCTCAACTGGATTTATGACGGCCATTGCAGGTGTCCTCCCTTTTCTTCCGGTGGAAGTAACGAATTTGAAGTTGCATTATGTTACCGCTGCTATGCAATAGATATTGATCTGCGTCTTAAAATAGAGGTCTAAATTTTTTTCAGACGCTTTCAAGTGATCTGTGCACACATATTTAAAGGAAAGGTGCATTGGAATTCAAGAGGCATCGAGCAGGGTATGATCTCGCCAGTAAATATTGAGTAGAGATCTAAATGAAAATTACCGCTAATTCGATACTCAACCTGTTTTTCATCTTTTTGCCGATACCTTTTATCGCTCATTTTATGAATTGGTCGCCGGTTGTAGTGTTCATTAGTTCGTGCCTTGCCATCATTCCTCTTGCCGGATTAATGGGTAAAGCGACGGAATACCTCGCTGATCGCGTTGGTTCTGGTTGGGGCGGACTTCTTAATGCGACGTTCGGAAATGCTTGCGAATTGATTATTGCTCTATCGGCTCTGCGTGCAGGTTATGTCGACATGGTGCGCGCATCCATCACGGGTTCGATCATTGGTAATATTTTGCTGGTGCTTGGCTTAAGTATGATCGCTGGCGGATTGAAGCACCAGACGCAGACTTTTAATCGCACGGCTGCAACAACTTCAGCGACACTCCTGGCGCTTGCGGCAATCAGTCTTTGCGTACCCGCTGTTTTTCACCATGCCGCTCACCGTGGTGCGCACGTCAATGAATTAAGGCTTGCAATTGTGATCTCGTCGATTCAATTCATTGTTTATATTCTCAGTCTAGTCTTCAGCTTGAAGACTCACAAGCAGCTTTACGTTTGCGCAGTCGACAATGAAAAGGATGACGCTATTGGTGTATCCGGCTGGGGCGTCAAAAAGAGCATTATTGTACTTGCTGTTTGCACCATCATCGTTGCAATTCTCTCGGAGTTTCTCACTCACGCAGTTGAAGAAGCCGCTCACACACTCGGTATGACGCAGCTCTTTATTGGGACCGTGCTTGTTGCCATTGTTGGTAACGCCGCCGAACACAGTACTGCCGTCATGATGGCAATGAAAAATAAAATGGATCTGGCGATGAATATCGCACTCGGTTCAGGCGCACAGATAGCGCTTTTCGTTGCACCAGTAATTGTGTTTGCTAGCTTCTTCCTCGGGCATCCAATGCGCCTGTTGTTTTCGGAATTCGAATTACTTTCGGTTGTGGTATCAGTTATTATTCTTGGCTATGTCGCCACTGATGGTGAGTGCAACTGGCTTGAAGGCGTGCAACTACTGGCGGTGTACATGATTTTGTGCTCGGCATTTTACTTTGCATAATGCATACTGCATGTTTGATTCGTATTTTTTTGTAGGTTGAGCCGTTATGCCGGAATTACCTGAGGTAGAAACAGTTCGAATTGGGCTAGAAAAATATCTCGTTGGGGATGTTTTTAAAACCGTGCAAGTCTTGCGCGAACAGTCCGTCGGCTATCCTTCTGTTACGAAGTTTACGAAAGGACTGGCCAGAAAAGAAGTAATCAGTGTCGAGCGGCGCGGCAAGTATCTGCTCATTCATCTGGATTCGAAAGCTGGTCTTGGCGTGCATCTTCGTATGTCTGGTCGTTTGATTGTCGCGGACAAAAAACATAAGCCTGCCGAATTTTTGAGAATAAATATCAAACTGGAAAGCGGTCGCGATCTCAGATTTGAAGATATGCGAGTCTTTGGCCGAATGTGGTATGTGCCACCAGGTGAGACTTTCGAAGATATAATTCCGGCGCTCACATTGCTCGGTCCTGAGCCGCTCGGCAAAGATCTGACCGCAAAATATTTGCTTGAAGCCGTTAAAGGGCGCAAACAAGCCATCAAGACAGCTTTGTTGGATCAAACTTTGATCGCCGGGCTAGGGAATATTTACGCGGATGAAGTGCTCTTTCAAACCGGCATACATCCACTTTCAAGCGCCGGCACAATGACAAAACCCGATGCCGAAAAGCTCGTCGTTGCCATCAAAAAGACTCTTAAGCAAGCAATTGAATTAGGCGGCTCATCTCTGAAAGACTATACGGACAGTCAGGGCGTCAATGGCAAATATCAGCACAGTGCCTGGGTCTATGGAAGGGCAAAACAACCATGCCGTGTCTGTGGCGAGCCTATCGAACGCATCAAATTAGTTGGACGTTCAGCGCATTTCTGCAGCAACTGTCAGACGAAGATGCGCGGTCGCCCTACGAAGTGACTTTATTTGTCTTCTTGCTTGACTGAATCATCACGCAAATAAATGCTGGAATGCACGTCACTAATATGAAGCAAAACAAGTGCAGGACGCTTGCGAAAGCGAGTGCTTGCTCTTTGTTGACACCGGAAGTGAGAACCAGCGCCTGGCTGGTCAGGAAGTGATAACTGCCGACCGATCCGGGCGTAGGCACAAGAACGCCGACCGAACTAATCGTGAAAACAATCAATGAATTGGCGAGCGTCACTTTGTCTTGCAGATTAAATGCCAGAACGGTCAAATATAGATTGAGCCAGTAGAAAAACCAAATCGTCACGCTTAGAAGCGCGATTGCTGGATAAGCGACCGGGTCGGTCAATGATTTTGTACCGACGCCGAATTGGTCCGATAAATCTTCCAATTTTTTGACGAGAGACGCAGGCAATTTCGTTTGTATAAGTGAAAGTTGTAGGAACCAACGCATTATCTTGGCGACGTGCGGCAGTACAAACATGCCAATAATCGTCGCGACCGTCATGGCGACTCCGCCCGGAACCAGCCAGGGCATATCACCCAATAGGGATTTCGGCAAAACTAGCAAAGTAGAGCCGAGCAAAAAGACCAAAAGCGCGATATCAAGCAGGCGGTCAATCAGCATCGTCGACAGGACGCCCGCCCAGGGCAAGTTTTCGCTCCTTGTAATAGAAAGCAATCGCACCACTTCCCCGCCGCGCGGAATGGCGACATTGACCGCATAGCCAGTGATGACGGCGACGAAAGAATTCCACAAACTAATTTTGTGATCCGACAGCGGCTTGAGCAGAAGAATCCAACGCATGGAGCGGGCGACGTGACTGGCTAGACCGCTGACACACAGCAAAATTAGAAAAATCGGATTAGTCTTGACCGTATAAGCCCAAATAGTGGGCAGGTCGCATCCTCGGAACGACAGATAAAGCAAACCGATAGCAAATACTGCCATTATCAGTTGCTTTACAATGTTTTTGAACTTACTTTCCGGCTTTGCTTTTGGCATATCTGCCGGGCTATTATCATCAGACATTTGAAGTTTTCCTGTCACTGCGGCGCTCAACATCGTACCCCACTTGGGCGAGTGGCTGATATTCAAACACCAAGACTGAAACAGATTGTTCTTCTTGGGGATTTAGGAAGGTTCAATAGTGGTATGTGGGAAATTGAGGACATAAGGTTTGCTTTTCCTCTCCCGTCGATTCGGCACGAGTTCAGCTTTTGTGCGCGTTTCTCATAGGCAGGTAACAGTTCGGTGACTCAAATGGTCGATAAAAAGCAAAATGTACTCCTGATTGAAGACAGTCCGCAGGTCTCTGGAGAATTGCAAAAGGTTCTCAAGGATCTGTCGTCGGACTTCTCTATGGAGTATGTGGATCAAAAACGCGGATTAGAGCGAATTGAAAAAGGCGGGCTCGATCTCATCCTTATGGATCTGCCGGTCAAAGATGGTCTCGATGCGTTTTTGAAGGTGATGGCTGGGTCCAGTCGTGTTCCGGTTGTGGTCCTGTCTGGTGAAGAGCAAGAGACAACCGCCGTTGAAGCCATGAAGCACGGCGCCACTGATTATATTTTGAAGCGCAGTATTGACGAGAAAGGGCTAGTCCAGTCGATTCGTCATGCAATCCAACTGAAGCGCACTGAAGACCAGCTGAAGGACGTCACAACGCGCTTAAATGCGGCGACCGAACGTCTTGAGCAGATGGCTAACAAAGATATGTTGACTGAGCTTCTCAACCGTAATGGTCTGGAAGCCGCCCTACAAAATGAATTCAACCGCGCCCAAAGGGGCGGATGGCAGCTTTGCGCCATACTTGTCGATTGCGATGACTTCGACCGCATCAACTCTACGATGGGTCATGCTGTCGGTGACGTGGTCTTGAAAGAAATTGCAGTGCGGCTGCGCGAAACTTTGCGCCCGACCGATCACATAGCGCGCCTCGGCGGCGACGAATTTTTAGTGCTTCTTCCGGATACTAGATTTGCTGAAGGCATGCTAGTGGCGGAGAAAGTGCGTCTGGCCGTGGCGGAAAATCCGTTGCGTCTGGCATCTGAGACTATTCGTGTCACTTCGAGTTTGGGCGTGATGGCTCTGCCTTACGAATTCAGCTCGATTGAAGAAATGATTTCTCTGGCTCGCCTGGCTGTGCGCGAGAGTAAGATGCTCGGCAAAAATCGCGTTTCATCTGGTGAGAAACATAAATCGCTGGGCGCGGACAAAGAGATATTGACAGAACTGACCGAACGCCTTCGCCGCGGCGATTGCTTCCGAGCTGTTTCGATGCCGGTTTTCCTGCTCGCAGAAGAAAAAGTTGTCGGTCATGAAATTCTCAGCCGTGGACCTGCTGGTGCCTTCGAGATGCCTGATGATCTATTCAGAGTATCTGTTGAATACAACTTACTAACGATAGTTGATTTGCGTTGTTTGAAGACATGCCTGGCTCACACTCTTGATCCGAAATTCGACAAAGATGTCACTTTCCACGTCAATCTATTTCCATCAACAATTATCGATACACCAATAGAAAGATTGTTGACACTTTTCCCAGACAATGGCAAGAGCGCGAATTACTGTATAGAAATTAGTGAGCAACAGTTTATTGGTGATCCGGCTTATCTCAGAACGCATGTTCAGGCGCTTCGCGACCAGGGCATCAAAGTGGCAATAGATGACGTCGGATTCGGCAGAAGTTCGCTTGAAAGTTTGATCATATTAGAGCCGGATATTGTCAAAATTGACAGAAAGTATGTCTCCGGAATTTCAGAAGACTTAGTTAAAGCGCGTAATTTAGAGCGTCTTGTTCGTGTTGTGAATGCACTTGGCTCAGAACTCGTCGCCGAAGGTATCGAAAACAAAGAAGAGTTGCGCATTCTTGTTGAGATGGGCGTTATTTATGGACAGGGCTGGTACTGGGGCAAACCAGCTTAGAAGCTGTGGTCAATCATTCGTCGCTTGCGTCAGTCGATTCGTTTATGCATACGTGCATCCGCTCAGCCAGACTCGAAATCTTTTGCCAATCTAAATTAGATTCGGAATTTTGGAAAAGACTCTTGAAATAAAGATCGAGTTCTTGTGCAGCTTCGCTCAAGTTCTGAAATCCGTATGATCCTGCGGTGCCTGCAAATCTGTGCGCTACAACGTGCGCGTTTTTTAAATGATCGAGCGCATCTTTACTGTCTGAGTTGGCGATGGTGAGTGAGTTTTGCAACTCCTCCATGCGCAATGGTAGGTCTTGTTTGTATTCCGCTCGCAGGGTCTTCAACACATCATTGAGCACTGCATCGTACTCTTCTTCAGATTGCGATTGATTTGTTTCGTCACTCATTAGTTTGCCTTACCATCAACCAGACGCTGAATTTCGGCAGTCAGTGTCATCGGATCAAATGGCTTACTAATTACGCCTGTAGCGCCAAGGCGCGTGTACTGTTCCACTTCTTGCGGCTGCACTTTTGCTGTCATCAATATAACTGGGACATCTTTCAGATTCGGATCTTCCTGCAATTTTAGAAGCGTTGTCGGACCATCCATGCCCGGCATCATCACGTCGAGAAGAATTACATCAGGCTTGTCTTGCCGCGCCAGGTCGAGACCCTCGTAGCCACTCTGTGCAAGTGCTACTTGCCAGTTTCCCATCTTCGTCAAGCAGACCTGACAGATGCGGCGAATGTGTTGATCGTCGTCGACAAGAAGCACTTTTCTTATGTTCATTCTTCTATTTTCTCATTTCTGACGCTGCAGAGGGCGTGCCGTCTTTTTGTCACAGGAGTGTCATGCGGGTGACTTATGATGGAGTAAGTGTCGGTTGGGGGAGTGTCTATGGCTGGTGGAACTGATTCAGTTGTCTTGCCTGCAAAAAAACCGACGGCTGAAAAGGCTGACGGTGCCGAGCTGATTGCAGAGGACCAGGGGAAAGGTCTCGCCGAGGGCAAACGCGGAGATGTAGTTGCTTCCGCTTATGGTCCAGGTGCCACTTCCGATGGTTCAAAAGTGCCTTTGAAAATGACGGCAGAACTTGGGAAATTGGAAATTGTCGGCAATCCTAATGCATCAGTAAAAACAGACGATGCAGGCAAAAAAACTTTGCCACCAAAATTTGAAGCTGCTGTTGATGCGATTGAAGCTGCAGCAAATGGCGGACTGACTGGAATTGGCACTGATGTCTCAAAACTTTGGGACACGCTTGCGCCTCTGAATGCCGAAGAATACGCACAGGTCAACGAGCGCTTCGCAGCCAAGTTTGGTGTCAATTACGCATCGCGTGGTGAGAAGTGGGACATCAAAAGTGAATTGAAAGACGAATTGAGCGCAGACGATCTTAAGCGCTTCGACCATATGATCGCTGACAAGAATGTCAATGACGTCCCTCCGCAATTCCGCACCACTGGCGACTCTTTGCTGAAACCCGGTGGGGAGCTAAAAGTGGGTGAGATGAATCGAATGACTCTCGCCGACGGTCGTGATTATGATGTCTATGTCCCGCGCAATGCTGATAGTCGTGCGCCGGTTGTGGTGGCGATGGCTGGTGCTGGAGCCGGCGATATGAAGGGCGTCTTTGCTGCCGAGTCTGGTCTGGCAATCGAAGCAGAAAAGAATGGCTCGATCGTAGTCTTTGCCTATCCAAAAGAGCGCGAGTTTGACACTAAGTTAGGTGCTACTAAAGGTGTCGCCTGGAATATGCCGGACCGCACAAATTTAAGCACTCAGGTTGATAAGGCGAATGATGACCGGGTCTACATGGACAATGTTCTGGCTGATCTTTCGAAGCTCGTTCAAACCGCTGACAAAGTAGGCATGATGGGCTTCTCTGATGGAGGGCGCTTTGCGCAAGCGTATGCTGCCGATAGACCGGGCAAAGTTGCTGGTGTGGTGAGCATGAGTGGGACATGGATGGAAGGCGATCGCAAGCCCACCGAAGCAGTGCCTATGATGATTATTCATGGCGACAGTGACGAAACCTTGCCTTATGGTGGCGGTTTTGGCTCCACATCAAGCAAGATGGATTGGGTGACGCCAACGAATTTGGGCAAATCGCAACCATTCATGCAGGCAAAAATCTGGAGTCAAGCCGCTGGTGGCGATGGCAGCATCACTTCGAGAAGCTCTGATGGCAATGTTGAAGAACGCACTTACAATGCGGGCTCCGGTGAAGTCAGGGAGTACATTTTGAAGGGTGGTCAACACGGTGTGCATGATTACAAAAACAACGGCAGTCGTTTTTCTCAGTGGCTCTTAGGCGAGCCTGACATGCGTCAAGACATGGTCACTAAAGGCGCCGGATTTTTAAAAGGCAAGATACTTCGTGACGTCGCAAGCTAAATGCTCGTTGATTGAATGTATCCATGTCTGTGAGCGTCTCTTCAAGATCAGATTTTTTCCATGCCGCTTGCTGCCACGCATGCAGATGAGTTATGCCGTTCCCATTGATCGACAGATAGGGCTATCATGAGTTCAGGTAAATTGTAAAAGGCGGAAATATTTGAGCGAAATACTTGACTCCTTGAGTGACTCGCTACGGCAGCGAATCTCCATTTTCCGAGATGGCATTGGAGAAGGAAAATACATTCTCTATTGGATGAAACATGCTGTAAGAGCCCATGAGAATCCGGCCCTTGATGTATCGCTCAAGATTTCAGAAAAGCTTTCCCTGCCACTTTTGGTTTACCATGAAATTTCCGAAGAAGAACCCTATGCTTCGGAGCGACGCTTCGCTTTCGAAATTGAAGGTGCAGGGGACGTCCAAAGAGAGCTTCAGCAGCGCTCTATTGACTATCTATTTTGGATTCAGAGAAGAAATGCAAATCGACTCCTCGACCATTTAGCAGATGAGGCAGCCATCGTCATTGCTGAAGACATGCCCGTGCCAAGCGAACGCGCGGCCAAGCAATGTTTGTACGACAATTCCTCTGTACCAATTTGGCTTGTCGATACGTCCTGCATCGTACCAATGCAAGTAGCTGGCAAGGCATACATTCGTGCATTTACCTATCGGCAAGCCACCGCAAAGGAACGCTCTAAAAATCTAAAGGCAAGTTATGAAGAAATTTGCTATCGCCCTGCCTCTGTGCCAGATGGGAAGCTCGCCGTAGAAAAGATGTCCTTGGACCACTTGAATCTCAGCTCACTCTTTTCCGCCCTTGCTATCGATCATGAATTAAAGCCTGTTAGTGATACCACTGGCGGTTCAATTGCGGGCTATCAAAGATGGCGTACTTTCGTCGACAAAAAGCTAACTCACTACGATAGAGATAGAAATAATCCCCTTCTAGAACCATCTAGCAGGATGTCCGCTTATCTTAGACTTGGTCAAGTTTCACCATTTGCGATAGCACGTGAGGCTGCTTCAATAAAGGGTGGTGGTGCTTACAAATTTCTGGATGAATTATTGGTGTGGCGCGAGTTAGCTTACACTTTTTGTCGATTTACGCCCCATCTGGATACACTGGAAGCGATTCCAGCGTGGGCGCTCCAAACACTGCGTGACCATGAGTCAGATCAGCGCCTTCAGATTTATTCTTATGAAGAGCTTTTTTTTGCCCAAACAAACGATCATTTATGGAATGCAGCGCAGCTCTCGTTACTTAAGAGAGGGGAGCTGCACAACAATGTTCGTATGACTTGGGGTAAAGCCTTTTTGCAATGGACGAAAAACGCTCAAGATGCCCTGGCTATGATGATCAGTCTCAATCATCGACTGGCGCTAGACGGTAACGATCCATCTTCATACGGCGGGCTACTTTGGTGTTTAGGACAATTCGATCGCACATTTCTTCCGGAAAAGCCAATTTTTGGTGCGGTTCGCGAACGTCCACTCGCTATGCACGCCAGGCGGCTCAATATAGAGAAATATTTGCACTTAATCGAGTCTTAGTGCGATGCCTGTGCCTCGAAATTCGAAGTCCATCCAGCTACCTTGCCAGTTAGACGCTCGCTTCAGCGACATTCTCGTTGATCCATTCTTGAATAGCTGCCACTGTTTCTAAAACAGTAATTGAAGTTGTGTCGAGCAATTTCATTTTGGGGTCAGTGATTTCAGCGTTATCTTTCAACCACTGATTGAATGTATCCATGTCTGTGAGCGTTTCTTCAAGACCAGATTTTCTCCATGCCGGGCGCCCCATCAAACGCTTTTTCAATTCAGTTGCTTCGCAAACAAGCGCGAGATAGTGGATCTTTCCGATATAACGCCGCTCCGGCACTTTCTCGAATTGTGCTGGATGTGAGGTGCCGAATAAAACAACCGAGCGCCCAGATTGATGAATGTTCTTTGCCATCCTCAGCCAATCATTTCGAAAGTCTCTATAGTCATCTTCTGGCGTGTTATATTCGTCTCTCCATAAAATATCTTGATCGAGAACCACTACGTTTTGAGCTTGGCGAGCCAGTTTTAGTGCGGCGGTCGTCTTTCCCGAGCCACTTGCACCGGTGACGACAAACATCGGTAAGGATAGGAAGGTGCTGCCGTAACTGCAAAATTTGCAAATTGCCACCGTCGGAAGTGGTATCACATCTTTTGCTTCTGAATATTGACCGCAACCTGGACACACGTTAAACATTAGATTACGAATCCTTCTTCTATAGCCTTCTCTTTGATGGCGGCGCCCTCGGCGGCACTGCCCAGCTGTTCTAGAAGCTCACCTTTTCTATAGAGAGCTTCCAAATTGTATGGATCTAATTTTAGCGCTTCATCAAAATGAGCTTGTGCTTCTTGCGGAGCCTTCAGCATTTTTATGCGACCACGGAGGTAGGATAGCTCATTTGTGTTTTTAGAATAGTTTCCTAGGAAACTATTTAAAAACTCGTCAGCCTGATCCACCTGCCCTCGCCCTAATAACATTCGTGTTTTTGCTGCAGCGCCGGAAGGCTGGCTAGCAAAGGTTTTTTCGGCAACCATCAAATCGGCGAGAGCCTTGTCGAATTCGTTTATTTGTATGTACGCACATGCGCGAATCAAATTGATCTGCGACGATTTCGGAAGAATTTTCAATGCTTCCGTGCATGCTTTGATAGTTTCTTCAAAATTGCTCATTCTTAAAAGACACGCAGCCCGATGCACATAAGCTGTTTGGGACTTCGGGACCATATTTAGTGAAACATCGAAATTTTTGAGTGCGGACTCAAATTCATTCATCGACGTGTGGACAGTGCCTCGGCAAACATAAACAATCGAAGCCATCGGCGCCTTGAGAATGGCTGCATCACAATCTTTAATCGCATCATCATATCTTCCGAGGCGACATTCGACCATGCCCTTAACCGCTAGTCCGGTGGCATCGCCAGGCTTTAATTCGAGACATTTTTCGCAGTCGGCAAGTGCGCCTTCGTAATCTTCCATCGCTGATAAAACCGCAGCGCGACTTAAATAAGCGTGAGGCTTGACGCCCATCACCACATATTTTTCGTTGATGCCTTGCGTGAAATACTTGATTGCTTCCGGAAAATTCGACTCAAGAAATTTCTTTCTGCCGATAGCAATTTTGCGATGCTGAAGTCTCATCCGAATAAAGACGATAACGACCACGGCAAAGACGAGCGTACCAATATCCAAAGCTCGTCACTCTCCAATCTGTCCGCAAAACGGGAAACAATGAAGATTATACTGCGCTTGTTTTTGGTTGTGATTCAAAGAGCCTACAATTGTTTCATCGGGCGGGATAGCAGGTCTAAATTGTGGATACGGCAGAGCACCGACGCCAGTTAGTCAGACTCCTGAGATTAGCTTACTCGGGAGAATTGGCAGCTGCATATGCCTATGCAGGGCATTGGCGGGCACTGCGAAACCCCGAAGAGCGCGCGCAAGTTCAGAAGATCGAACGTGAAGAGTGGGAGCACCGTGCCACAGTTGGCGAGATGCTCGCTGCGCTCAATGAAAAACCTCAAGCCTGGCGCGAAGTAATGATGACCTGTGTCGGTCGCACTGTCGCTTGCGCATGCTTTTTCATCGGATATTTTCTGCCGATGTATTTTGCAGGCAAGTTAGAACACGCTAACGTCATGGAGTACGACGGTGCCGCCGTGCACGCCGCTCATCTCGGGCTCGACCGCTTCATTCCCGAACTGCATCACATGTCGGCTACCGAGCGAGAGCACGAAGTATTTTTCAGTCAAGCTGCCGTAAAACATCCGTTGCTGCCCCTGGTCAAAGCAATTTTTCGCTGGGATCCGAGTGAAGTGCTGGCGGTCGAAGCCGCCAACACCGGTATTGGAACCTGAGCCTAAGCTATTCTGCAGAGTTCGCTGTTTTCGGTTTCTGTGCGAGTGTTGAAATCGGTGGCCAGACCAAATTCTTTGTGAATCAGTTTGGCAGCTTCATTGGCTTTTGGTTTTGACAGCAAGCATGAAATAAATATGTCGCTTGAGCGTACTGAACGCACTTCGATTTCATTTCTCTCGAGTACTGCCACGATTCTTAAAGCAGCTTCCGCGCTGCCTTGAATGCCAGAGCCAACTAAAGTGACTTTGGACAGTTCAAGATCGGCATGGCAGGCAATTTCTGGGAATTTTTCTTTCAAGCTGGTGATCACTTTTAAAGCATCATCAATATGTGAATACTGGAATGAAACTTGCAGTGATTTTGTTTCGGAATTTTTGTCTACTGATTGCGAAATCAGGTCAACCGAGGAGCAGTATTCGCTGATGCAGCTGATCACTTCAGTTGTGCAATTTTGTTCTGGTTTGATACCGTCAATTGAGATGCAGCCATGGTTTGCGTCTACCGCCACACCGGCATAATTTTTACGTTTTTCCACGTCGATCACTCCTTTAATTTCTGTTCCCTGGTTGGCAGGATTGAATGTATTTCGCACCCGCACTGATACGTTGTATTGTTCGCCCAATTCGACCGCGCGCGGATGAATGACTTGAGCTCCATTTTTTGCTAGTTGAACGCATTCGGCATAGGCAATTTCTGCCAGTGGCACTGCGTCTTTAATCACATTTGGGTCGGCAGTGAATACACCATTTACGTCGGTGTATATTTCACAAGTATCGACTCCGAGAGCTGCGGCCAGAGCGACTGCGGTTGTGTCCGAGCCGCCCCGACCGAGTGTTGTGATTTGGCCGGTTGCCGATATTCCCTGAAATCCGGCGACTACTACAACATCATTTTCTGACAATTCACGACGCAGCAGATCTGCGTCAATATCGAGAATTTGGGCCGAGCCGTGTTCTGGCGAAGTGCTTATCCCTGCTTGCTGTCCAGTCAAAGATTTTGCTTTGAGACCTTTCTTTTTCAAGATCAGAGTTAGCAAAACAATCGCCACCTGCTCACCGGTGGAAAGCAATAAGTCGAGTTCGCGCTGGTCCGGATTGGCGTCGCATTGCCGTGCCAGGCTGAGTAAGTAATCAGTTGTGTCCCCCATCGCGGACACAACAACGACTACCGGGTTTGGTCTGTAACTGCAAATTATGTTGGCGACGTGCTCGATTCTGCCGATATTTTTGACAGAAGAGCCACCGAATTTTAGAACAGCGATGTTCGACATTTTGATTTCCTTGGTGAAACTTTAGTGCTGAGAGAGCGCGTCCGACCTAGCGGGCGGCTCCGACTGGGATACGTTTTTCGGTGGGTGCGTTGGTGGTGGTTTTGCTCGTATCGCGGGGCAATACTCTTTCCAAGTCTGCAATCAAATCGTTGGCGTCTTCAATGCCTAAAGATAAGCGGATAAGACCATCGACAATACCGAGAGGTTCGCGCACTTCTTTTGGAATTGGCGCATGAGTCATTGTGGCAGGATGGCAAATCAGTGATTTAACTCCACCAAGACTTTCAGCTAATTGGAAAAGTTTGGTGTTGTTGACCACTTGCTTTGCCGCATCCAGTCCACCTTTGACGACACAAGCAACAACTCCGCCATAACCTTTCATTTGCTTTGAAGCAAGTTCGTGTTGAGGATGTGATTCCAAACCAGGATAGTGAACAGCTTCAATGGCAGGATGTGCTTCCAAAAATCTCGCCACTGCAAAAGCGTTTCTTTCATGTTCTCTCATGCGCAGGGCGAGCGTCTTCACCCCTCTCAACGCGAGGAAGCAATCGAATGGTCCTGGGACAGCACCAACAGCGTTATTGTGGAATTTAAGAACTTCAAATAATTGATCGTTTGATGTAATTACAGCACCACCGATGATATCGCTGTGTCCGGAAATATATTTCGTTGTACTGTGCACAACCACGTCAGCGCCGAGTTCGATTGGACGTTGGAAATATGGTGTGGCGAATGTGTTGTCGACTACGAAAATCAGTTTGCGAGCCTTTGTGATAGCTGCTACCGCCGACAAGTCCGCTAGACGCAGAAGAGGATTTGTAGGCGTTTCCAACCAGACCATTTTGGTTTGCGGCGTGATGGCTGCTTCAATTGCATCCAAATCTTTGCCGTCGATATATGTGAAAGTGATGCCATAACGAGTAAAGACACGTTCGAACAGACGATAGACGCCACCATAAACATCTTCACCCACAATGACGTGATCGCCTGCGGACAGAAGGTTTATAACGGTTGCTGCCGCGCTCAATCCAGAGGCGGATGCGAGACAGTACTTGGCGTTTTCGAGAGATGCTAAGCATTCTTCGAGCGCCGAGCGTGTCGGGTTATGTGTGCGAGCGTATTGAAAGCCTTTGTTGACGCCAAGTTCGTCAAGAACAAAAGTGGATGTTTGATAAATGGGCGTAACGAGTGCGCCTGTGGCGGAATCGGGCTCTTGTCCATCGTGTATGGCACGAGTGGCAAAGCTGTAATCTCTCGCCGCTTCGACGACGGTTTCTTGGGTTGTACAGTCGGTTTGGGTGGTTGAACAGTTAGTCATTTTTATAATTCTCCATAACAAAAAGCCCCTTCTTCCAGCTGGGAAGAGAGGGACAATGCGCACTTCTAGATTGAGACGGGTTTAGTTAATCAAACCGTGACCTATGTGGCAATGTCGCCCTCCTCCCGGAAGGCATCGGCATGGCCATAGTTGTGGTCGCGGTGTTAAACATGTCCCTATTATGGACGACCTGACGTAAGAGTCAATTTCGGAGCAGGGTATTGTAAAGCTCAAAGCTTGAGGGAAACGAAAGAAATCGGGCGAAAAGGCAAGGGAGGCGGTGGCTCGAGTCTTGTAACGCAGTACTGACCGGGCTTAACAGTTGTGCGCAGATCTAATACTTCTTCTTGAAGTACCTTTTTTACTATATAGAGTTTTCGGCGAACTGAACGTGCGACCTACTCAATTTTGCGGCTCATCTACAGATGGACGAGCCGCTGTGTTTTTGATTGTAATTCTGGTGGTATTCTTCTGCACGCCAAAACGTACTGGCTTTGGTGATTTCGGTAAAAATCATCCAGTGTTTTTCAGACTCTAATCTTTTTTTCTCAGCTTCAGCAATTCGCTTCTGTGCATCGTCAAAGTAAAAAATCGCAGACCTGTACTGGCTTTTGCCAAGTCCGGGAAATCTGGCTGGATTGATATCCCAAAATACATCTAAAATTTTTGGTAGTGAAACCTGTTTTGGATCAAATTTCACTAACACTGCTTCGGCATGACCAGTCATGCCGCTACATACTTGTGGGTATGTCGCATTAGTGGTACTACCACCGGTGTATCCGACTTCGGTAAAGGTCACGCCTTTAATCTGCTGAAGCTCCGCTTCAACACCCCAGAATCAACCAGCGGCAAGTACAATTTGCTCATTTGGGACTTTGACTATATTGGCTTCCATCGGATTACTCCCGAAGAGAAAAAGTAGTGTGATCGGTATGACGCGAAAGAATTTCAAATGTTTCTCCTTTGTTTCAAGGTCATCTAATGTTCTTAAACGCTGGATTAAGAGATTTATTCCCGCTTTGCCGAAATAAAATAACAAGGTCCGAAAGCTCCCGCTCATTGGACTGAGGCGCTTCCAAATCCTTTTCCTATATGTCTTATCTATGCGTAGTTCTGCTGATTTTGGTTCTGGCTTTGCAGCAGCGATTTCAATGCCACCATGTCGC
>JACMKL010000487.1 GCA_014380105.1 Candidatus Melainabacteria bacterium | reverse complement strand
GACTGCGTCAAATCGACTCTGAGGGTTTCCTCGCCTAATTGATTCTCATCGATTTCAGGCAAGAAACGTGCTGGATCTGTTTCTAGTTTTTCCAACCAGATGCCATCTTTGTCAATTTTCGCCATGATCTGACGGTCAGCGCTGCACGACACGCCAATGCCGATTGGGAGACTGGCTCCATGACGAGGTAGTCGAACAACACGGACATCGTGGCAAAAATATTTGCCGCCAAATTGCGCTCCTATCCCCATATTGCGTGTGATTTCGAGAATTTCTTTTTCTAGTTCTAAATCGCGGAAAGCGCGACCAGTTTTATCACCTTCGGTTGGAAGGTTATCTAAGTAGTGAGTGCTTGCCAGTTTGACGGTCTTCAATGTCATCTCGGCAGACAGCCCGCCGATAACAACTGCCAGGTGATACGGAGGGCATGCAGAAGTTCCGAGACCGGAGATTTTTTCGGTCAACAACTTCTTCAGCGACTCTGTATTCAAGACAGATTTGGTTTCTTGCAATAGGTAAGTCTTGTTTGCAGAGCCACCACCTTTAGCGATAAACAAGAATTCGTATTCGCTTCCAGGCTCAGAATAGATTTCGATCTGAGCAGGCAGGTTACTGCCTGTGTTCGATTCTTGATACATCGTGATCGGTGCCATCTGGCTGTAGCGCAAATTACATTCGTTGTAGGTTCTCTTAATACCGTCAGAGAGCGCCTCGCCATCGTCAGTACCTGTATAAACGCCCTCGCCCTTGTGGGCGACGACAATTGCTGTTCCTGTGTCCTGACACATCGGCAGGGTGCCACCAGCTGCGATGCTGGCGTTTTTCAGAAGCTCTATTGCGACAAATTTGTCATTGTTGGACGCTTCAGTGTCATCGAGAATTTTTTTGAGCATCTCGAGGTGACTGGTGCGCAGCAAGTGCGACACATCTTTGAAGGCGCTTTTGGCAAGAGCCGTCAATGCTTCCGGTTTTACTACTAAAACCGTTTTGCCTTGAAATGTCTCTTCGCTGACACCTTCTTTGCTGAGCAACCTGTACTCAGTAGTGTCTTTTCCGAGGTGGAAAATGCTAGCCGAGCTGTGCGACATAAGATGGTGTCCTCCAATTCATTTTTAGAACTTACTTAACTGCGCCTCTAGAACGATGCTTTGAAGACAACGATAGAAAGCGGCGGTATGGTCACGCAAATCGAATAATCACGTCCATGATGGGCATGCTCATCGCTGTGTCTGCCACCATGATTGCCCAGCCCACTGCCACCATATTCGTGTGCATCGCTGTTCAGCACTTCGCGATAGAAAGCGTGTTGAGGCACTCCGATGCGATATTCGTATCGTGGCACTGGAGTGAAGTTGCAGACCACAACTATTGATTCTTCGACTCTATTGTTCTGTCTTAAAAAAGCGAGAATTACATTGTCGTGGTCCTGGCAATCAATCCATGAAAATCCTTTTTCGCTGCAATCCAGTTCGTACATGGCTGGATTTT
Source organism: Candidatus Melainabacteria bacterium (assembly GCA_014380105.1). GTDB lineage: Bacteria > Cyanobacteriota > Vampirovibrionia > Obscuribacterales > Obscuribacteraceae > QKMZ01. Next base: position 6,623 of record JACMKL010000487.1, on the reverse strand, counting down.
CGCGATAGAGACGATTCAAATCTCCTGTCCACTTCTGCATACCGGCATGAAGCGGGAATTCCAATAAGTGCCAGTCGAGAGATTGATCGGAGTTCCATTCTATCCACTGGCCGAATTCACCGCCCATGAACAAGAGTTTCTTGCCAGGCAATGCAAATTGATATCCCAACAGCAAACGCAAATTCGCAAATTTCTGCCAGGCGTCTCCAGGCATTTTATTTAGCAAAGATGCTTTTCCGTGCACCACTTCGTCATGAGAAAGCGGCATTACAAAATTTTCCGAGAATTGATAGAGCCCGCGGAAAGTCAGATTGTTGTAGTGGAAACGTCTATAGATTGGATCGAGCGCCATGAATTTCAAGGTGTCGTTCATCCAGCCCATGTCCCACTTCAAACCGAAGCCCAAACCGCCAACATATGTTGGGCGAGCCACTTGTGGCCAGGCTGTTGATTCTTCGGCAATCATGAGAGCGTGATTGTATTCGGAGTAGACGACTTCGTTGAGTGTGCGTAAGAAAGTGATTGCAGGAATATTTTCTCTGCCACCATGTTCGTTGGCGACCCATTCGCCGTCTTTTCGGCCGTAGTCTAAATAGAGCATTGATGCGACTGCATCTACTCTCAAACCATCGATGTGATATTTGTCGAACCAGAATAAGGCGTTACTGATTAAGAAGTTGCGAACTTCGTGCCTGCCGTAATTGAAAACGTATGTTCCCCATTCGTGGTGCATACCCTGGCGAGGATCAGAGTGTTCGTAGAGATGCGATCCGTCGAATTTGCCCAAGCCATGCCCATCTTTTGGAAAGTGAGCAGGGACCCAGTCCAGGAGTACGCCGATGCCAGCCTGGTGCAATTTGTCGACCAGGTACATGAAGTCTTCCGGTGTGCCAAAGCGGCTGGTGGCAGCAAAATAGCCCGTGATTTGATAGCCCCACGACATATCGAGTGGGTGTTCAGCAACAGGCAAAAATTCTACGTGCGTAAAACCTGTTTCTTCCAAATGCGTGATTAGCTTATCTGCCAATTCGCGATAGGTGAGCCAGCGATTGTTTTCTTCTGGCACAAGCATCCATGAGCCGAGGTGGACTTCGTAGATTGAGATTGGTGCGTCCAGTCCGTTGCGCTTCTTGCGCTCTTTGACCCAGTTGTCATCATTCCATTTATAGTTGTCCAGGTTGTAGACAATGGAAGCAGTCTTTGGACGGACTTCTGAGAAGAAACCAAACGGGTCTGTCTTCTCTTCGTTACCACCTTCGTCTGATGAAATTCTATATTTGTAGAGCGTGCCTTGTTTGAGACCGGCAATGAAAAGCGTCCAGACGCCAGAGTTGCTCATGACGCTCATTTTGTTTGTCTCGGCATTCCATTGATTGAAATCGCCGATTACAGAAACCGCTTTGGCATTTGGTGCCCAAACCGCAAAGTGAGTGCCTTCTTGCCCGCCTACGATGGCGGCATGTGCACCCATTTTCTCGTAAATTCTATTATTTGTACCTTCATTGAAAAGATGCAAATCGTAGTCTGTGATTATTGGGGCGGTATCTTTTAGCTCTTGTGTGGACACGCTTTATTCTCGCTGAAAATTGGACTGCGTAAATTTCGCCACGACTGTGGCGCGCTTTTGAGCGGTTAGCCGCAAAACTGCGCGATTGCGATATTTTCTCACAAATCCAGCCTGAGAGGCTATCTCGCTGTCGCCAGTACTGAAGACATTGGAATTCTTATTGTGCCGCCATCGGAGTATTCGCGGGCACAGGCGGCAATCGCATCTTTGATGCTCGCCAACTTTTCTTCTTCTTGAGCGCGCAGAAGCCCACCAGTTCGAGGTGTGCCTGTAAAGAAGGCCTTAAACAAATCATCTTCATGAGGCAATTGCCAGACCATTTCGATCTCGTCGATCTGAACAGTCTTAAAGCCTGCTGCCATCAGTGATTTCTTCATTTCTTCAAAGTCCGAAAAACGGAAGAAGGGGGGCCCGACCGGTATTTTAACAGTGGCATCTCCGTGAGCCTTGACTGCTGCCAGGATTTTATCGAAAGCGACTGCCTTGTCAGGAGTTGACCAAACGGTGAGCGCAAAGACCCCGCCCGGTTTCAAGACTCGGAACGCTTCCTTGAGTGCCTTTTCGGGATTCTCCAGGTGCAGTAAACCAAAATTCATGGTGATGATGTCAAAAGTTTGGTCTGCAAAAGCCAGAGCCTCTGCATCTCCAACCTGAAAATCTATGCCTGTATAGAGTTTTTTAGCTCTCTCAATCATCTCCGCCGAGAAGTCAACAGCAGTGACGTCTGCGCCCTGTCGCTTAGCTGCGTCTGCCACATATCCCGGACCGGTGGCTATATCCAGCAAATTGGTGCCGACTCCGGCATCAACTGCTTTCAGCATGGGCTCGATAGTTTGCATGGTTAACGCCCGAAAGTGGTCGTGGTAGCCATCTGCTACTGACTGCCACCCTTCATGCTCAAATTCTTTGAAAGACTGAGCCGGTGACTCTGTCGAAGTCTGTAACGGCTTGGCTGGATTAAATTCTGGGCTCACGGCTCACCTAAATCTTCACGGAAATTTCAAGTTTGTACAGGATACTGCTAAATGTAAGACGTTCTCCACCAATAACCAAACGAGCAGTACTGCTGTTCAGCTGAGGAACGTTTGAAAGATTTGCAAGTCTATTTACTTACTACCCAAACGGGATCCTGAGGCAAGATTTTTATGATGAAGCAAGTAATTTTTGTAGGCATTTTCGCTGTATTCATGATGGTAATGCTGCGTAATTTCATCCCTTTTAGCTAACTGGTAAGATATTGCACCGCCAACGGTGACTACTTTTCAGCATCCAAAATTGCGCGAGCTTCGGCTAACTGAGCTTTTCTGACTTTATCGATTTTTGGATAGGCCAAGTCTAATTCACGCAGCGTTTTGCTCACCATATGCGATACCACTAATCTGGTGTATGGCTTATAATCCGCAGGCACGATGTGCCATGGTGCATGTGCTGTGCTAGTCGCTGTAATCAGGTCGTTGTAAGCCTTGACGTATTCGTCCCAGTGAGCGCGTTCTGTTACATCGCTCATTGCAAATTTCCAGTTTTTCTCTGGTCTATCGATGCGGGCAAGAAAACGTTTTTTCTGTTCTTCTTTTGAAACGTGCAAGAAAAATTTTAAAACTACAATTCCGTTCTCGACTAAGTATTGCTCAAAATTATTGATCTGGTTGTAGCGCTGCTTCCAGATATTTTTTGAATTAAGATGCTGGGGCAGTCTTTGTTTGGTCAATACTTCCGGATGGATTTTGGCGATCAAAACTTCTTCGTAATAAGATCGATTGAAAATTCCGATTCGTCCTTTTTCCGGCAGCGCGCGATTGCAGCGCCATAAATAATCGTGGTCTAGTTCTTCATCAGATGGTGCTTTAAAGCTTGTGACGTGGCAGCCTTGCGGATTTAATCCTGACATGACGTGCTTGATGGTACCGTCTTTACCAGCTGCATCCATTGCTTGAATGATAACTAGTAGCCCATAAATGTCCTGGGCATACATCATGTCTTGCATCTCAGCCAGCTCGACAATACTTTCAGAAAGCAATTGTCGCGCGCTTTCTTTAGTTAAATCGGGAGGACGATATGTGGGGTCGAAATTCTTAGTGAGAGAACACTCCGTACCGGGCTGCACCAGAATTCTTTTTAGAAGCTTCTGCTCTTCAGCCTTATTCATGAAATTCTCCAACTAGTATGACCAGCGCATCAAAGCTGCACCAGCACTAAATCCAGCTCCCACTGATGCTAACAAAACGAGAGAACCTTCTTTCAATCTTCCATCTTCAATTGCGGAATTTAAGGCCAGCGGTAAAGTTCCGGCAGTCGTATTGCCATATTGGTCGATATTGACGACGACCTTTTTCATGTCCAATCCAATGCGTTCTGCAGAAGAGCTGATAATACGAAGATTAGCCTGGTGAGGAACAAACAGGTCGATATCATCGCCGGTCAAACCGTTGCGCTCTAACAGTTTCACACAAAGATCTGCCATTTTTCTGGTTGCAAATTTAAATACTACTTGTCCATCCTGGTGCACATAGTGCATTTTCTTTTCCAGTGTTTCGGCTGTTGTCGGATTTCGGCTACCACCGCCAGGCAAGCATAGTGCCGGACCACCGATGCCGTCAACTTCGTGAATGAAATCGATCATGCCAGGAATGTCTGGACTGTCAGAGCGTTGAACAACTGCAGCTCCGCCACCGTCGCCGAAAATAATACAAGTGGTGCGATCGGTGTAGTCGATGATGGACGACATAACGTCAAGCCCGATCACCAGTACGTTTTTGTGTGCACCAGTAGTAACGAACTGACAGCCAACTTGCAGTGCATACAAAAATCCTGAACAGGCAATCGAAATATCAAAGCCCCAGGCGCCGGTTGCACCAATTTTTGTTTGCACCAGACAGGCAGTAGCGGGCAGTATCATATCTGGTGTTATTGTCGCGACAATAATGAGTTCGATGTCTGTCGGTTTTAGCCCAGCCTTCTCAATCGCTTTTAAAGCAGCTTCAGCAGCCAGATCGGATGTTGCGACGCCTTTTTCGGCAATATGCCTCTGCTTAATTCCAGTTCTCTCTAAAATCCATTGGTCGCTCGTATCAACCATCTTGCTCAAATCATCATTAGTAAGCAAACCCGGAGGAACTGCAATTCCAACGGAGGCAATTTTGGCTTGATATTTGCTGGTTAGGGAAGGCGCCATTGCGACCTCATGTGGCTCGAAAAGGTTTGCACGACATAAAATGTCTGTCAGGTGACAGGGTCATCTATTCTATTTCATCTATCCGCGCCAAATGATCACTTTGCGACAAGGGCTTCACACGTCGGCCTTAACTCTCTTTCAGATTTTGGGCAGGGCTTGGATCTTCTGCCGAATAGTGGGTTGGAATGATTTGCGGTTTTAAAGGAGAGCTGGGGTTTTCACTGTTGCTTTTTTGCACCTTGAAAATCAAAATGGAATTAAAGGCATCCCGTTATTGCCATCTTTTAGGAGAGCCAGCATGTCGAATGGTACTTCGCGTATTTCCGGTCAGGTTCTTCGTTTTGTCTATTTTGCGATATCTGCTTGTTCTCTGATCTGGATGCTGGCTCAGTATGGGCAAGTCAATTTCATATCCGCGTTGATTATTGTGCCTGCATTTGCTTATCTGGCGCTGCTTTTCGTCAATGCAATCAATCTATTTAAAGGTAACAAATTTCTGGTTGGCAGTTCAGTTGACGTTCTTAGCCTTGGCTCTCAAAGAATTATCCACGGCTTAGGGATTCTCCTGCCTATACCTGTGCTTCTCTACGTTTTGACTTTCAGTGGCCTGGTTTTTACTTTCAATGATGCCGACGGACAGTCTGTTGAGAGGACAATTGTTTTCAGCAACGCCGAGAGAGCGCTCTTTGGTACATCAGTAATTTGGCGCTACCTTCCGGGAGTGGTTTTCCAACCAGCTTTTGAATCAACCGATATTCCTCAGCCAACCCAGATCAAAGCCATTGATGTAGATTTCGCACCATTTATGATAGAAATTGAGAGCATCCTAAAGTCTAACTGGAATCCTCCAACGCGCAATGTATCGCGAGTGACCGGGGTTATGTTCAGGGTCGCCAAAGATGGGACTGTTTCCGATATTCACTTGAGCAAGTCTTCAGGTGACAGCCTCATGGACGCAGCCGGCATAAAGGCTCTTCAAAATACTCCAAGAGTCGCAGCATTGCCCGATGGCAGTCCAGACACTGTGGATGTTGATTTCACGTTTACATATAACGTCAATCATGAGCAAACCCCAGGCGGATTTCAATGCCGACTGCCGCTTCATCATTAAATTTGGTTCTCAACCTGATTTCGGCGCTAATTATTTGCCCTGAAGCGACTTCAGCATGGCGACTGCCTCGGTGACGTGCTTTTCGCCTTCCATTTGGGAGTTGAAGACGTGTTTGACCGTGCCTGCTTTGTCGATTACGTATGTGACGCGTCCAGGAATAATGCCCATTGTGGATGGAACACCATAAAGTTTGCGTAGTTTGCCGCCATCGTCAGAAAGTAACTTGTAGGGAAGCTTGTGGCTAGCAGCGAACTCTTTGTGTGATTGCACACTGTCGGAGCTTACCCCGATCACTTCCGCTCCGAGATCTTTGAATACTTCAAACTGATCTCTAAACGCGCAAGCTTCTTTGGTGCAAACTGAAGTTTCGTCCTTAGGATAGAAAAACAGGACCACAGATTTCTTGCCATTGAAATCTTTCAGTGCCACCGTTTCGCCACTGCCTGATAGCAGCGAAAAATCGGGCGCTTTATCGCCAATCTTAACGCTGGTGGTCTTTCCTTGTGTCACCTTCTTGCCCTCTACTGAGTCCTTCTTTGTATCGGAATCCGCGTTTGCTGCAGGAACATTGAGCAATACAGCTACGGTCAAAAACGCCATGGTCAGATTCTTCGAACTCAACATCTCACACCTCTAAGAAAGTACTGATTTTAACTTGCTGCGCTCGCCAGCGCAAAATCTTTCACCAATGCTTCAGCTGCCCGCTTGCCAGAAGAAAGCGCGCCTTGTATCGAAGAAGTATCCCGGTGGTCGCCACATACATAAGTACCTTT
>JACMKL010000486.1 GCA_014380105.1 Candidatus Melainabacteria bacterium | reverse complement strand
GAGAAATATGCCTGAGCTTGTGGCCATTTATTCGCGAATTGCCTAGAAATATCGCACTCGTGAGAGATTCGCTGCCCGAGAACATGGAAGCTGGGAAAAAATTGCTCGGTCAGCTGGCTGACGATGAACTCACATACCAGACAATGTATGCAAAGCAGTGCGTGCTTGCAGGCATTACGCCTGATCAGCTGAAATTTGATGTTCTTTCCGAACCCACACAAATGCTTTGCCAGGCAATGCGCAGATGGTGCGAAAGTCCCAACTACAGAGACGGTGTCCTGGCAGTTGTCACTGCTGAGCTTGCCGCCACGGCATATGCAAGAAATACGCTAGAAATATTTGAAAAGTATTTTTCAGATCATGCTGATGAATATTCGAAAGAAGAAATTGAAGATGGCTTGGAATGGCTGAGACTGCACTCGCGCCCGCATACACGTCACGCGATCTGGATGCGACGTATGCTGGACGATATCGAAGTGGCTCCTGGCGACAGTTTGCCTGTTCCTGCTGAACAAGTTTTAAACGCGCTCTACCGGCTATGGAAGTGCCCGATCGAAGATAACAAACCACTGTTGGAAGGCGCTCTGTAATTTCAACTTCTGTGCTTTTCATGTTCGGCACTGGGTTCTACTGCCTTTTTGTTGGCTATATCAACAGTTGCTTCATCACAAATTGCCATCAGTGCTACCGTCACTGGAACTCATACATCGAATCCAACGTCGACAAATTCTAGTAACAGCTACAGCAAAAACGAAGGTATAAAATTGATCTGTGCTGCCACCATTAGTTCTAAACAAATGTCTGCGTCATCTCTGTATACAGACAAGACATTCACTCAGTTATTCAAGCGGGTTTTCGTTGACGCAGACAGCTACCTGCCTGTAGAGTGGTACGACTATGAAGATGGAAAGCTCTCTTTGCAGAGCTCCTGGCGGAATTTCCAAAGTAATAAAAGTCTGCCTGCAACACTATTCTCTTTAAAGGGAGACAACTAAGTGAGTTTTAACGCCCCTACTTTGGTGACAGTTGCTCTTGTGACAATAGGAGCAGTGATTTCCGCACCGGTCCTTACGAAAGGCTTTATTCGTCGTGGCACCGGCGTCAAATACGAAAAGAATTTTTTGATCCAGCGCGCACCACAGCTAGCGTCAGTGCTGACGATACTTGCATTGATACCAACGTTTTTGATCTATTGCGATGTAATCAAAGCTGATTGGGCACATCCCTGGCTGACAATCGGGCAGGGCGAACCAAGTGGAGCGGCAATGATCCTCTCCTGGTTTGGAGTCGCCGTTCTAGTCAGTGGTCTCATCTTTATGATCGGCGGCTGGATCTCACTGGGCGAATTTTTCACAACAGATGCTGAAGTTCTCGATAATCACACGGTTAGAAGCGACGGTCTTCTGAAATTCGTCATGCACCCGGCTTATTCAGGTATCAGTCAATCTTTACTTGGCGCATCCCTTGCTGCAACCTCCATTCCGCTTGCTCTATTTGTAGTTTGCGTTGTTGCTCCACTGTGGCTCAACCGAGCCAAATACGAAGAAAAAATCTTGCTTGAAAGTTTAGGGCAAAGTTATCGCGATTATGCCGAAAATATGAAGTGGCGTCGTTTGGTGCCAACTTTCATCCCACTAGGCTTTTAGAGCCCCCTTGGCAAGCGTATGACTTTCTTTTAGTCTCGGTTTTCTACAATTCACAAACTTGTCATGATACACTTTCGCTCCATGCCAAGAGTGTCGCTTGATGCGGCATTTTCCCTCCATTTAGAATGAGAGAATAACGTGATAGACAAATCTTTCAAAACATCGTTGCGTCGCCAGGCCACTGCAGCAACCCTGTCGATGCTCTTCGTTAATGCCCTTCTTTGCCCTTCAATGGAAGCCAAAGGATTATTTAGTGGCGATGACAAAGAGAGCCAGTCACAAGGACAGCTTCAATCTCAGCTCTATCAAATTAGCCAACAGCTCACCCAAGTTCAGGCTCAAATGACACAACTGCAATTGCAGTTGAATAAGCGCATTGGAGTGATGGAACAGAAGCAAGTTGCGCTGCAAGAAACAATCAATCATCAAAATACGCTATTGACTGGGATTGCTCATCATGGCGGACCTCAAACTCCTCAGCGTGCAGCCGAACCTGTCGCTGCCCGTCCTGCATCAGTGCAAGCACCAGCAACACAGCCTTCACTTGAAGAAGCTGCCGACAATGAAGTTGCTGTCACTAACAGCAAAACTACACCTTCATATAAATCACACATTCACGACGTAAGTGCGCAAGATGCTGCTCTAAAAGCAGATGCCGCTCTAAAAGCGGAAGCCACACAAAAAGCGGAAGCAGCAAAAAAAGCTCTAGCTCTAAAGAAGGAACAACAATTAAAAGATCAGCAAGCTCGCGAAGCGAAAGCGGCAGCTGCAGCTGACGCGGCAGCAATCGCGGTTGCTACTGCCACAACTACAACGGTCACTACAACGACAACAACCAAACTTTCAAAGAAAGAGAGAGCTGAGAAAGAGAAATTAGAGAAAGAAAGATTGGCGGAAGAAAAATCCAGCCACATGCTTCCTGGTGTCGTCGGTGAACGTCTTGCCAAAGTTAAGTCGTCTAAAAATGACGATAAAAACGACAAGAATAAAGAACCAGTTTTACAAGCCGTTGCGCCATCAAAAATAACCAACAGCGGAAAGCCACGTCTAAGAGCCTCCATCCTAATCAAGGCGCCACCGGAAGTGGTGTGGGAAGCAGTTCACGAAGAAAGAAAGACTGACCCCGATATGGCTTACAGTAAAGTGCTCAGACAGGGCGTTAACGAAGCTACTCTTGAGCAAAAGTTCACTTTGATCCCAGTCATCGGCAGTGCTGTTTGTGTGATGAATACACAGGAAGTGCCAAACCGCCGCATCGACTACCAATTGGTTAAATCAGATCGCTTTAAAGCGATGGAAGGCAGCTGGGTTCTGACACCGTCAGCTGACGGCAAATCTACAACTCTCGAACTTTCATCACATTTAGACCTTGGTCTTCCAATTCCAAAAGGCATGTTTAATAGCGTCGCTGAAAAGAAATTGCAAAAACGTGTTGCTCACGTGCGCGAATTGGCTGAGAAGTCACTGGTTGCACAAAAGCGCGGCAGTAGCGTTCAATAAATCAATTAGCTTCCAAACAAAAAACGATTGTCTTACTTCTTAGTCGTCTTGACGGCATAACCGGCTTCAGCTTGCACCTGCAAGCTCAGCCTCAATTGAAAATTGTTTTCGAAAAATTCTTTCTTTTCTGTCAGTGCCCAACTTTCAGAATAACAATTTTCGCCGTTCTTCAATTTTACGATTAGCGACAACAGCTTTCTTTCATAGCCACCCTTTTGAAAGGGCTGCATGGCGACAGTCACCTTTTCAATGACTTGTCGATGACTGCGATCAAGTGCTTCAGCTACTCTCAGAATAGCAGCCATATCAGTGAGCACTTTTCTATTCTCCACAGACACAGTGTAAAAGGCTTCGTGCGATTCTTTTGGCTCACTACCACGGTGGTATCTGGCAATCGCCGCAATAATGCCGACTTCCTCTTCAGAATGACCGAGCAAGCCACAATGCTTGATCAAATAATATGAATGCTTGTGGTGCCCATTTCTGCCGATAAACATTCCAATGTCGTGCAACATCGCTGCCGACCATAATAAATGTCCGACGTGAGACGAGTATTCATGCAAGATTCCGCGCGTTTGAATAAAAATGTCTGAGGCAATTCGTGCCACTTGTTCGGCATGATCGTACGGTACTTGATATTTATCCATCAGCTGGTGCACAGATGTTGAGCGCGGATCGCGATGCTCTTTCATGCCACCATCAAGCCAACCCGTCTGCAAGAAGCGGTCAACAACACAACCTTCGCGCAAGGCAGCTGTGCAGACAATTGTTTCACTAACACCAAGTGAGCGCATCGTTTCTAAAAGTACAATCGCACCAGCAAGAATTGTCTGGCTACGATCGGAGCTTACGCCTTTGATCTTTTCTTGCTTAAGAGAATTCTCTTCAATATGCATAACAATCTCTTGGAGGCTTTTAAGAGATAGCTTCCATCCATGCAATTCTTGATCTTGCCTTCCCTGCCTGACGCGATCAATTTTTGCTAAAGATTGGACTGTGCCAGACGTGCCAATTAGTTGTTTGATGCCACCAAGTTCATCAAGCCGAGCCGCCGCAGGGCGAAGCACGCCCCGCACTTCATCGTGCAGCTCTCTCAATGTTTCCTGACTGGGCAAACCTTTCTTGAAGAAGCGTTGAGTGAGACGAGCAGCTCCTAATTTGTAGGACTCAGCGAAAGTAATTGCGTGCCTGTCGCCCATAATAATTTCGGTTGAGCCACCACCAATGTCGACGATACCGAAGACGCTTTTAAGTTTGGGCATGCTCCATAGAACGCCGAGATAAATCAAACGCGCTTCTTCTTTGCCTGAAATCATGCGCGCATCTATTTCCAAATGCTCCCGAATTTGACTGAGAGCCTCTGCGCCGTTGCGAGACTCGCGCACAGCGGAAGTGGCAACTGCAACGATGCTATCGGCGCCCTTCTCGTAAGCACGCTTGCGCATATCTTTGAGAATGCCGATGCAAGCCTCGAGAGCAATTTCGTCAATATAGTGCGCAGTCAGAGAACGTCTGAAAAAAGGAACGGCTTCTTTGACTTTAGTAATTACTTCAAAATGGTCAAGTTCAGCACTCGCCTGACACACGATCATGTGGAAAGAGTTCGTGCCCATATCGATGCATGCAAGTACGGGTCCGCCTTCAACTTGCACCCATGACCCGGATCT
>JACMKL010000485.1 GCA_014380105.1 Candidatus Melainabacteria bacterium | reverse complement strand
GAGCACAAACGCAAGGTGCTTGTCTCCAAAGGCAAATATCATGCTGTGCGGCTCCACAACCGTTGCCGTATTTGCGGCCGCCCCAGGAGCTACTATCGCGACTTCGGCTTATGCCGATGCTGTCTTCGTAAGATGGCCCACGAAGGGTTAATTCCTGGTCTCACCAAATCGAGCTGGTAGGAGAGAATAAATGCCGGTTACAGATCCATTAGCAGACATGTTCACGCGCATACGGAATGCCACGCGCGTGCATACACAAGCGATCGAGATGCCTGCTTCAAAGCAGAAATTGGCCTTGGCCGAACTTCTGCGTAATGAAGGTTTCATCTCTTCGTTCGAGACGAAAGCGCTCGGTTCACCCGAACAAAAAATGCGTATCGTACTTAAGTACGGTCCGAAGGGCGAACAAGTAATTCAAGGTATTTCACGTGTCTCTAAACCGGGACTGAGAGTGTATCGCGTCAGCAAGAAATTGCCCCGCGTATACGGTGGACTGGGAGTGGCAATCGTCTCTACCAGCCAAGGTCTCATGACTGACAGACAGGCACGCAAGAGCAATGCTGGTGGAGAAATTCTCGCTTACGTTTGGTAAGCGCGAATCCATTAGTTTCAACTGACCAAGTAAACAAGGAACTAGGTGAAAAGAGATGTCCCGCATCGGTAAAGCACCCATCACGGTACCCAAAGGTGTGACCGTAGACATAAATGGTTCTGACATCAAAGTCAAAGGACCTAAAGGTGAGCTCAAGCGAACTATTCGCCCTGAGATAGCCCTCAAGATGGAAGACGACAAAGTCGTCCTCACCCGTGTCAAAGAAGACAGAATGTCTCGTTCATTGCATGGTTTGAGCCGCACACTCGTAGCCAATATGGTGCAAGGTGTATCCGGCGGTTTCGAGAAAGTTCTGGAAATGACTGGCGTCGGTTATCGTGCCGTTATGGACGGACGCAAACTGATTCTCTCTCTGGGTTACTCTCACCCAGTTGAAATTGAACCTGCTCAAGGTTTGGAAATCACCGTCGGCAAAGGTAACGTCGTTACCGTCACCGGAATTGACAAACAAGCAGTTGGCGACCTCGCCTCATTCATTCGCGATAGAAGACCACCTGAAGTCTACAAAGGCAAGGGCGTTCGCTATAGAGGCGAAGTAATCAGACGTAAAGCCGGTAAAGCTGCTGGTAAGAAAAAATAATTAGGCGAGAAACGTTTTTAAATTGACACCACAGCCGGTGACAAAGAAATCGGCGACATCAAAAAGATTGTTCGGAGACGTAAGGCAATGATTCAGAAACCAGACAGAAAATCGTTGAGAATGAGACGACACTATCGTATTCGTCGTCGCTTGACGGGCACCACAGAGCGTCCAAGACTCTGTGTTTACAGATCCAACAAGCATATCTATGCTCAAATCATTGACGATGCTTCACAAAAAACCCTCGCTTCAGCATCCACACTTGATGCGGATCTGAAAGGTAAAAAGAGCTGGGACACTGACTCCGCTCGTTCGGTTGGACAATTAGTCGCCAACCGCGCCAAAGATAAAGGCATCACCGCTGTCGTATTTGACCGCGGCGGATACATCTATCACGGTCGTGTCGCTGCAGTAGCAGACGCTGCTCGTGAAGCAGGTTTAGACTTCTAATTCTCATTGACGACTACCAAACATTCGATAAAACGAAGAGGATAATTTCTCAAATGGACGAAAAGAATCCAGCTGGCGCTCCAGAAGCTGCTGCAAAACCAGAAGCAAAAGCGTCGACACCATCGACCAATGCTCCAGGCACTGCTGCTTCCTCAGCTCCACCAACCCCTAACGACAATCAACGACGCGGACGCCGCGGCGGTGGTGGTGGTGGCGGCGGCGGTGGCGGCCGTGAAGGCGGCGGCGGACGCAGACCTCCTGAAGACAACCGTCGCGAGCAATCGGAATGGGAAGAAAAAATCATTCAAGTACGCCGCGTCACCAAAGTTGTTAAAGGTGGTAAGAAGCTGAGTTTCCGTGCTGTAGTCGCAGTCGGCAACGGTAAAGGTCAAGTCGGCATCGGTGTCGGCAAAGCTTCCGAAGTTATCAGCGCCATTCAAAAAGCTGTTGTTGATGCCAAAAAGAGTCTCGTCAAAGTGCCTCTGATCGGTACAACGGTTCCTCACCAAATCTACGGACGTCAGGGCTCTAGCCGCATTCTGTTGAAGCCTGCTGCTAAAGGTACTGGAGTTATCGCCGGTGGTGCCGCTCGTGCAATTCTCGAATTGGCAGGAGTTGGTGACATCCTTTCTAAATCTCTCGGTTCGCGTGCACCACTCAACGTGGCTCGTGCAACTGTCGATGGTCTCAAGAATTTGAGAACCTTCGAAGAAGCCGCTCGCTTGCGCGGCATCAGCATCAAGACGATGCTTGCGTAAAACGCATATTTTCAATCACTATCAGAAGTATTTAGGTACGGAACAATGCTCAAGATCACACTAAATCGCGGACTAGTTGGCAAAAAGGACACTCAGATCAAGATCGTAAAAGCTCTTGGTTTGCGCAAGTTCGGCTCTTCAGTCATCCATGCCGATAGCCCGACAATTCGCGGCATGACTAACAAAATTAGTCATTTGATCACAGTCGAAACTGTTGAAGTTAAAGACGAAGACAAAAAGCCTTGGACCAAAAAAACACCTATCCAAAAGCCGGCTGCAGCAGCAGCTGCCGCTAACCGAGCCGCCGAAGCAGCTAAACCAGCCGCTAAAGCAGCTCCAGCAGCTAAAGCAAAAGCTAAAGCCGCTAAATAAATTCAAAACACATTGCCGAGTCACTGTCTTTGAGACATTTGGCGTAAGGCTCAGGAGGACAAATGGCAGTAGTTACTGAAATCAAGGACTTGGGTGATATCCAACCAACTCCTGGTTCACGCAAAGGCAGAAAGCGCGTTGGTCGCGGTCGCGCCTCCGGTAAGGGTAAAACATCCACCCGTGGACACAATGGTCAGGGACAACGTTCCGGTGAAGCGAAACGTTTCGGATTCGAAGGTGGTCAAACTCCACTATTCCGCAGACTTCCTAAACTCCACAACTTCGACCAGGTCATCACACGTATCTGGGTTGAAATCAATATCGGTCTTCTAGCTGAAGTTAAGGCTGGCAGCGAAGTTACACCAATCACATTGGTAGAACTCGGCTTGACCCGCAGAGTTTCAGACAGTGTTCGCATTCTCGGCAACGGCGACTTGAAAGCCGGTATAACCGTCAAAGCGCACCACATCACTAAGGGCGCCAGAGCCAAAATCGAAGCTGCCGGCGGAACCGCTGTCATCATCGAGCCAGAACCAAGAGGTGTTGGTAAGAAAGCTCCGAAGCCTCCGAAAGTGAAAGTAGCTCCAGTGCCTCCTGAAAAAAATGCAGAAGGCGAAGAAGCTCCTAAGAAAGCTAAAAAAGAAAAGAAAGCTGACGGCGGCGGCGCACCTAAGCAACAGAAAGACTCTAAAGCTAAGCCTTCCAAGCCAGCACAAAAGCCAGGCAAGAAGAAATAGTCTGAAGACCTGTTGCGAATTTGAAAGTCATTAACCGGCCGAGGCGGATATTTTGCTAAAGGCCGGTTATTCTTTTGTTTTACTGAGTTACCATCGGCATTGAGGGAAAAATTAAATGGATGCAGCCAAGCGTGGAGGCAAAATTGGTGGACCTGAGGACATGCTCAGCATGCTTTCTGCTGCCGGTTTAAAAGAGAAAATCTTCTTCACTCTGATGGTGATAGCGATCTACAGAATCGGCGTTCACGTTCCCATCCCTGGTGTTGATCCTTCCGCATTCACTAAGCACCCTGAGTTAGCGCAGAATTTGCTCGGCATGATCGACTTATTCACCGGTGGTGCCCTCAACAAATTATCGATTTTCTCAATGGGAATTGGACCTTACATCACTGCTTCGATCATCATGCAGTTGATGTCAGTGGTTATTCCAAAACTTGAAGAAATGCAGAAGCATTCCGGCGAACAAGGCAGAAAGCAGTTGGCGCAGTACACTCGCATCGCTTGCGTAGGACTGGCTGTTTTTCAGTCTCTAATGCTTGCCAACTTGCTCACTAAAATTCAGAATCCACCGGTTGTTTTGACCCCTGGTCCGCTCTTCATGGTGGCAACCACAATCATTCTTTCTTCGTGTGCCGTATTTGTCATGTGGATGGGAGAAATCATTACTGAGCGTGGTATTGGCAATGGTGCCTCACTCCTGATCTTCTTAGGTATTGCTTCGCGCTTGCCGGTCATGATCAAAAACACTTATGAAGCTGTTCAAACCGGACAGTCCCCGCTTTGGGGCGTTATTGTCCTGTGTTCTGTTTTCCTTCTATTGATCGCTCTAATTGTCTGTCTGCAGCAGGGCGTGCGCAAAGTGCAGGTACTGGGAGCCAGGCGAAATGTCGGCAGGCAAGTATTCAATGCGCCTGAAGATTCAATCTATTTGCCAGTTAATCCATCAGGAGTTATGGCAATCATCTTTGCTTCTTCGCTCTTGATGTTTCCTTCAACTGTGATGTCTTTTGCAGGGCAGAGTGGAAAGAATCCGTTTACGGCAATTTATGAATTACTTTCGCAAATTCCTGGCTTTGTTGCCTTCTCGAAAGAGCAGTGGGTTCTTGATGCCTGGAATTTCATCTGCCTCGAGACCACCAACACATTCTCGTACTATCACTGGGAGCACTCGCTCCTGTATTTCATGTTGATTTTGTTCTTCGCGTTTTTCTATGCCTCGATCGTAATTCCGGTTCGAGACATTGCTGAAAACTTGCGACGCAGCGGTCGCGCCATTCAAGGTGTCAGGCCAGGTCGCCCGACCTCAGAGTTTCTCGAAAGAGCGCTCAGCCGACTGATCTTCATTGGTGCATCAGCAGTTGGCATCATCGCCATTTTGCCAATTCACGTTGAGCAAGCCACTTACGTTCAAACATTGCAGGGTCTTGGATCTACTTCGCTTATCATTTTGGTCGGTGTAGCAATCGACACACAAAGGCAGATCAAGACCCACGCTCTCTCTGCACGCTATCAAGCGCAGGGATTATTCAGACCTGGTTCAGAAAAGGAAGGTTAGAGATGAGAATTCTATTTCTGGGCGCACCTGGCGCCGGCAAAGGAACGCAATGTAAGCGCCTTTCCGCCAAATTGAATTTATTGCATTTGTCATCAGGCGATCTCCTGCGCGAAGCGGTCAAAGCTGGCTCAGCAGCTGGTGTCGCTGCCAAGGACTTCATGGATAAAGGGCAACTTGTTCCTGACAAAGTATTGATCGACATGTTCCGCGATAAATTGTCGAGTGATGCTTGCAAAGATGGATTTTTGCTTGATGGCTTCCCTCGCAATCTGGCTCAAGCAGAGAGTCTCGATGAACTGCTTGTTGATCTGAAAAGCGAATTGACGACAGTTGTTAATTTGACGATTGATGACAGTTTGTTGACCGAGCGCATCACCTTCG
>JACMKL010000484.1 GCA_014380105.1 Candidatus Melainabacteria bacterium | reverse complement strand
CAAAAGTGAGCCAATGTGAGCAAAAGTGAGCGAGCGTCTTCGATAGTTGTTCGTTGGAATACCAGGCTAGGATGTGTTGGCACAGCAGTGATTGGGTTAACGTACGAGAAAGCGTTTACGTATTCTGCTTTCATCGGATATCCGGTGCCGCCCAGATACCACTTATTAGCACTATCTCGAAGCTTTTTCATCTGGCCGACGACTATTAATTCAGGAGCGTTGACCGCGTAATAAGTCACACCTTTTTCGTCCAGCAAACCCTCTTTTGTTTCTTCAAACCAGATGTCTTTCTTCGTCAGACAGTTGAGTTCTGACTTGAGAAAATCGAACAACGAGGGACCCATCTGCAAGAACGGCATAAGCAGCGGTTGACGAATGCCCGCGTACGTCATCTTAACTTCAGCAATCACTTTGTCTTTATTTTCGATGAGCACAATTTGACGCGCATCATCTGCGGTGACAAACTTTTTCACTACCATGCGGGGAAGTGCAGTAGTCGCTTTAGGATCGGGAGCCTTGGCGAATTTTAAAAAGTAGAAGACGCCGCCACCAAGAATTGAAATCACCAAAATGGCAGGAAAGAATGCCATAAGGCGTTTGAAATGCTGTGCGCCAGCCTCAAAGAAGTTGGGCTTCATTCCCTGGATTTTGCCCTTCGCGGCAGAACGTTTGTCATGCTGACCTGCACGTCCGGAAGGTTTGTTTTCAGGCTTTACTCGTCCATCAAAACGTTTATCAGCAACATCATCTGAAAATTTTTCAACAGTGGAAGATCGGGCAGCGTCCAAAATTTTCGCAGCGGCTTCCTGGTACTCGGACTCATACTCTAATCCTCGAGACTTCCTCGATTGGTCGTATTGATCTGTTTTCCAGTCGGAGTTCCAGTCATCGGCTGGGACATGTTCTGGTTTCAATGCATCGATTGACGAATGCGAAAGCCGTGCCGATCGGTCATCCTTAATTTTGGCTGCAGCGCCCGCATTAGCGCGCCCGTCGCAGAGTTGAGCCGTTTCTTCAACCTTGAGAGCCATAGCTTTAACATCAGGATGATTCGGACCAAGCACTTCCTTTCCAACCGACAGCAAACGCTTGTAGAGTGGCAGAGCGTCCTCATATCGCCCGGAAAGGAATTTAGCTTCCGCGAGCTTTTGCAGACAAGCGATGGTATCAGGATCAAGCCGTCCAAAGGCGTCTTCGAGCAAGTACAGGGCGCGATCGAATGTCCTCGCGGCATCGTCGAATCTTCCTGCATTAAAGTATTTATCGGCGGATTCGAGAGCGTTCGCGATTTCAGCAAGTTGCTGTTCAAATTCTCCGTGCGCAGTCATAATTACACAATGGAAGAGACTAGTCGATCCATACCCAAAAAGGACGCACGCCCGGCGGAATTTTCCGCGAGGCGCGCAATTTCAATTGTATTTTTGGAATTCGGTATCTAGCGATTGCCGGTTGGAATGTTATCCCTTCCTGGCGGTGCGGATTGTACTTCAAATCCGCTCGCATAGCTCTTGTCGTAATTGGTGCGAATTTCTTTGTTGTTAGAGAACGTTGAGTGAGGAGTGGTTATAGCTCCTTCTGTT
>JACMKL010000483.1 GCA_014380105.1 Candidatus Melainabacteria bacterium | reverse complement strand
GGGCGGCCTTTGTCAAAATATTGTTTGTTTCTTCGGCGCTCCAGCAGAATATTTGTTTGCGCTCGGCGATTTTTTTGACCGCTTCTACAAACTCTGGATAAGGTTTTGCTTCAATCAAAACTGAGTATTCAATACCGTGCTCTTCGAGCGCTTCTTTGGCACCAAATTCAGGCACTTTGATTAGAGTCTCAAGTAAAACTTTTCCGCCAGGTGCAATGATTGCAGCTGATACTAGGAGCTGCGGCTGCAAGAGATTCGCATTATTTTGAAGCGCTTTTGCGTTAGGAATGACTTCTGTGGAGCGCAGGGAAAGAATTACCCATTCTGTGGAATCAGCAGCATAACGAGCCCAGATAATTGCACGATTGCGATCTTTAGGATTGGGATGGGAAAGTTGCGTCGATTGCATTTGAAAACTCCACGAGAGTCGTCAATTTTAGCTCTTGTCAGCAAGGAAGAAATTAACCGAATGTCAGCCAAGGTAGCGCAACAGGTGCCAAATTCCAAAGAGAAGCACAAATGGGACCAGTAAAATCTCAAGAAGTCTGACTCTGTCGCCTTCATGCCTTATGCGACTGGGCAAGTCAATTAACATCCATAATAGTAGAAAAAATCCAGCCATCGCTCCAACCAAAGTAGGACCAGCATTCTTAAGAAGAAATGGATCTTCACCTTTGGATCTGACCAAACATAAGCGCTTGGGCATCAATCGGTCGACTGCTTCTTTGTCTTGCTTTGCTGCTGCGTTTTTCTTCGCAGTCATGTCGTCACCGTTTTCCAAATAGATATAGTAATGATTTTTCGGTGTGGCGCCTGGCATTACAGCTGCGTTTCGATCGTAGCCGTGAATATAAAAATTACGCGATTTAAATCCTTCTTGTGATTTGTCGGTTCCGAAAACGGACATACAAGTGATTGTGCATTTTTCCGCTTTGGGCTCGTCGTTCCACAGTCCGCCTGCGCCTAAATATTCTTCGATCTTTTTACTGTTGTCGGCGCCGCCGAAAATATATGCATAACCAACGTCCATGGATACTGATTTGATCGGAATTATTTCGGCTCTTCCTGTTATTGGGCTGGTCCATTTACTGACGACTTGTTGCAGCCAACGATCGCTATTGGAAGGATAAGTGCCTTTGGTCTGAAAATATTTTTGACAATAATCGGCAACGCGGACCATGCCATCTTTGACTTTCCATTCGATTGCTGATGCGGCGTATAGAGCTCCACCATCAGCACCCCTGATGCAATCATCTTTCAATTCGTACCAGCGCTCGCGCGGAACAAAATAACCTTCCAGCGCTGCGGTCGCATCTAACAGACCATTGGAGAGCACCACATACGGTATTGTCTCTTTTTTGCCGTAGCAGATCACTTCAACTTCTTTGTCATTCAAGACATTGAATTCGATTGTTTTGTCGATAGATTTAAAACTAGAGCCTTTCTGAATTTCTTTGATTGCTTTTCCGCCCTGAGTTCCTGAGCCATGCACCAGGGTCTGCATCCATAATGCGGCGCCAATCAGGAGGAAAAAAGAACATATAACGGGGATGAAAATATGACCCCAGCGCGAGAGATGTTTCATCAAACGCGTTTTGAATGGCAGCTTTGATTTTGGAGTTTGACCGGCGGCATCTTCCGGCATCGCGTCCAATTCGAGTTCTAATTCTCTGGTCGCTTTGAAACTGTCCCTGCGAGTGAAGCCGCTCGAGCCACCGTAGCCTGCCTGTTGCGAAAAATTGATCTCGTCGCCTTTTTGAGGTCGAGCACGCCTTTCCAGGTAAGCTGCATAGCCGTCTCTGAATCGTTTTGTGAGTGGATCAGCTGTCCC
>JACMKL010000482.1 GCA_014380105.1 Candidatus Melainabacteria bacterium | reverse complement strand
TTATATATATATTCAAAATGTTTCTTGTCACATATATTCATGATGGAGCATGATAATAACGTGATGACTATGATGGTGTAGGTAATTGATGCTGTGGAAGAAGAAAGATATAGAATTGGTGAGTCGGCTGGATTTACTTTTCTGTATGAAGGCGGAGTCGGCATCGCCGGTAGTGTTCGTGAGGCTGACGCGATCGCTGTCTGAACATCTTGAGCGGCTGCGTCAATGTCGCGCGTCAGGTCAAACTGTAGAGTAATAGATGTGCTGCCGAGCGTGCTTGTCGAATTCATCGACGATATACCGGCGATGGTGGCAAATTGTCTCTCTAGCGGCGTCGCTACCGCGCTAGCCATTGTTGACGGGTTTGCGCCTGGCAAACTTGCCGAGACTGAAATCGTTGGAAAGTCTACGCTGGGCAAATCGTTGACTGGCAGTTTTTGAAATCCGAGCACGCCGAACAAAACAATGGCAGCCATTGCCAATGTGGTGAGGATTGGACGATTGATAAAGAGGGTCGAAAAACTCATTGCGCGGACTCAGAGATTTTGACTTTTCCACCTTCAGACAATTGAATTTGTCCATCGGTGACAACTTGATCGCCAGCTTTTATGCCGCTTTCGATCACGGTTAGTCCATTGGTAGCAGGGCCAATCTTTACGGGGCGCATGTGGGATAATTTCTCATCGTCAAGCACCCAGATGAATTGTCCTTGCTGACCTGTCTGCACTGCCTGTGTTGGCACCACTACGGCCTGGCTGAGTATCTTCAGAGTGAGAGTGATATCCACATATTGACCAGGCCAGAGCTTTGAGTCGGCGTTTGCAAAAACGGCTTTCAATTTGACATTGCCGGTAGTGCTATCGACAATATTGTCGATGAAAGTGAGTCTGCCGTCAGTGGCAAGAACACCGCCGTTTGTGCGTTTGACAGCTGCTTTCAGTGTGCCTGCTGCGCTACATTCCTGAACCTTGTGAAATTGTTCTTGTGGCACTGCGAATTCAACATATATCGGTTGTATCTGACTGATTGGCACCAGAATATCTTCGTCGGCACGAACGACATTGCCTTTGAGAACCATAATATGACCTGTTCTTCCGCTAATTGGTGCATTGACAGTTGTAAAACCAACTTGAATTTTGGCGTTCTGCAATGCTGCTTTTGAAGAATCCAATTGCGCCATTACGTTTTTCAAATTGGCTCGGTCAACATTGATTTGTGCTTCTGCATTGGCTATTGATGCAGTGCCAGCCTTCACTACGGCTGATGTTGACTCTAATGTTGTCTCACGGCGTTCGGCGTCCGCCTCCGATACCGCCCCAGCTTTGGCTAAAAAGGTAAAACGTTCTGCTTCTCTTCCCGCTTGTTTCGCAAGCGCAAGGTCTCGCTCCAGGTTGGCTTTGACTTCTAATTTGGCAGCTTCGGCTTTTTGAATGGCCGCTTTTGCCTGCGCAATCATTGCTTGTTGTTTCTCCACTTCAGCCTCAGCCTGCAAGAGTGCTGCCTTCAGCGGACGAGGGTCTATGGTAAAAAGCAGGTCTTTCTTCTTTACGAATTGACCTTCTTCAAAGTGAATGGATACAACTCTTCCACCAATTCTCGGTTTTACGTTGACTGAATTGACTGGCGTGACACTGCCCATGCTGTGAAGTTGTTCGGGCACGTCTTGAAGTGTTGCTGTAGAAACTGTGACTGCCGCTATTCGACGCTCTTTTTTTTCTTTCTTCTCTTTGGGTGCCATCATGAAATATGTTGCGACTGAGGCACACAGAACCACCACAAGCAAGATCCAGCGTACATTGCTTTTCTGCTTTTTCTCGCCTCTAATTGACACCTGGCTTGGCGGTGTATCGATGGTCAAGAGGATGCCTCAGAGAAGGAGGAATGCTTTCATGAACTTTGCTTTAGACGTCTCATATAGGATACAAGTTCCCTATGTTAGCTCGCTTAAATTCGCTTTTACTCGATCACTAAAGTGTCTCCTACGCAAAGCTTTCCAGGTTTCGCCACCAAATAATTTTGACCGAACATCACACCTTCTTCTGTTCCACGGAAGGTCGCCAGAGTCTTTAAGGGTTCAACACTTCTCTGCGCGGTCAATTGATCCGTGGTCGTGATCACGCAGCGTGCGCAACCTTTGGCAGCGGTGAGGGTCAATCCATCTTCAGATTTGAGAGCGGTCCAAGAGTCTTCTTCAAAAGCTTCGCAATCATCGACAACTATATTGGGGCGAAAGCGATTCATGGGAACAGGTTTTGCCAGTTTGTCATTGAGAAACTTGAGTGATGCGCGCGAAATTATCAATAGTGGATATTGATCTTGAAATCGAACACTGGTGTCTTCAAAATGTTTTCCGTCGTCGATTACCGGTCTGACGAAATCGTCTTTCATTTTCACAAGGCGTGTTTTGGTGTTGAGGAAGGTGCTGAGCCATTCTGCAGCAGCATCTCCTTCATCGACGGCATAACATTCGTCGCGCCAAACTGTCACGCGTTTAAATTCGGTCGATTCGGTGTGAATAGTCTTTGCCACCGTTAGTGGTGCACGTCCTTCCGCTTCGAGGAGCAGATCACCGACCTCGTTGATTGATGTTTTTATGAGCGCCATGCGGGGAATTTCCCGTTGCGTGATGAATTTGCCACTTGGTGTTGTGACAAGCCAGTTGCGGTCGAATGTGATTCCCTTCTCTTCTAAAATAGCTTCTTGCAGATCGATACCGCCCAGCGATTTGACCGGGTAGCGGTGCAATTCAACTATGCTTACTTTCTTCATGATTATTTGTCGAATTCCTGCTCGAGTGCGTCTTTTTCGGTTGTGTATACAGCGTCTTCCGCTTTCAGTCTGGTTTTTCCGATTCGCAATTTAGAGGCGTGGGAGAGCTTCTTCTGTAATTCTATTGATGGCGAGCGCAGCATTTCGGCGTAAGAAGTTCGCTTGCCATTTCTTTCCGTAATACCCTTATTGATTACATCGAGTGCGATTTTTCTACAGAAAGGAATGGTTACAAACATTGTTCCATAAGCAACTAGAGGCAGCATTATGATTCTAATTTCGCGCAATTCCGGCTGCATGAAAAGCCACCAGGTGCCCAGGAAATTGAAGCCTGCCAGAAGGTAGACCCAGAGCAGATTGCCTGTTTGTGGTCCGACAAATGGCCAGCGATCTTCGCGCAAAAATGGGGAGCTGCTTCGACTTTCGGTATCAATTGCGCTGACTAATAGAGAAGGAAAAGTGTAAACAATTCCACCCTCTTCAGTTACTTCCGGTATGCCGTTGAAGCGCACAAGCGTTGGTAAGACAGCATCTTCATCGTCCGGCTTAGCGGCTGTGTAAGGTGCTAATTGTTCTGCGGTGATCACGCCGCCATTGTTTTTAATTGCGCTGGCAATTAAAGACCATTTTCTTTCTTCTATATCTGCATTCGGATTTCCGTCTCCGAATAAGAATGAAAAACAATCGAATAGAAAATTGCTTTTGCCTTTTCGCTTAGGCTGATTTCTTACTCCACCTGCATTGTATGCACCCCAGCTGAGCAAGTCGCGCAATAACAAATAATCGAAAAATCCAAAGTGGAAGCCACCACCGCCGCGATAATCATCACGGTCGTCACTTCCGCCTTTGTTGCCATAAATGATAATAGCGATAAAAATTGCAGCAACAATTAGGACTGACAAAATCAGCATTATGCCAAATGATATTCGCAGCAGGAAAAATGCAATATTGAAAAATTTCTTGCCGAAAACTTGAAAAATCCGAGCAATCCCTTTGGCGGCGTAAGCCGTTTGAAAGCCAGGATTGAATTTGTAAGCAACGTCACCTGTTTTTGCTACTTCCATGTGTCCGCCTGTTTCGGCAGCCACCTTATTCAATTCTTCCTGCACAACCAAAACGGGCAGACCTGTCTTGGTGGCAACGTCGGCAACTGTGACGCGGCGACCGAGTGAGTCGACCGCTTTCAAAACTATTTCTTTCTCTTTCGTTCTGGTTTGCATGAATCTTTCTACTTAGGAGATGCTGCCGCGAGTGCGCCAATTGCTGTGATAATCGCCATTAAAGCACAGATCAGTGACTCGCCAGCGACCGCGCCTGAGGCGACCGGGATGACGAACAAGTCGGCTGACTTCTTATTGATTTTAGACCAAATGAAAGCGAGTACAGCGCCAATGAAAAATGCAAAGGCATTGTTGAAAGGCATCACCCAGGAAAGACCCAAGCCCATAGCGGAAGGGAAGTAAGGCTTCCATTTCTTCGGCGCGTAAGCTTCAATGATGGCAAGCACAATGCCCAGAAGACCGCCAATCAAAAGCGCCATGCGAGCGAGAGGCGGAATATAATCGATGCCTTTAGAAAGTGCCTCGGCAACCGCCTTCCACATGTTTGCGGAAGGTGGATTGTAGGCTTCCATGGCTGCCTTCGTTGGAATCATGAGATACCAGGCTGGCACCACTGCGACTGTGCCGAAGAAAACGCCCAGGAATTGGGCTATGAATTGTTTGCGAGCGTTGGCGCCAAGCAGATATCCGCTCTTCAAATCGGTCAACAGATCGGCTGAGCTCGAAGCGATATTGGAAGTTACGCTGGCGGCCATCAAATTAGTAGTGATATTTGATGGCGCAAGCACTGAGTAAGCGAGTTGGGTCAATTTACCCATGGCACCAATTGGTGTAATGTCGGTTTCGCCTGTTGCTCTGCATGCAACAAGAGCGAGAAATCCACTCACGACAACGGAGAAAAGTCCGAGCAGCGGATTGATTGAGAAAGCTACATACTCGAGCACAACCATCGCAATTGTGAGAGGTACAATTCCAATTACAAGCCACTTCATCGGCACTTCGATGCTTGCCAGTTTTGCTTCTTCCTCAGAATCTTCGGTTTTGCCATTACCTTTTATACCAGTAAAGGCTTTCAGGATAGTCCGCCACTGTAGCGCAAACGCAGTCAAACCCGAGGTAACCATCAAGCCGGTGCCACCCCAGAGAGACCATTTTAAAATTTTCTCCGGACCGGCAATTTCATTGATACTTACGATGTATGGACCTACAACAAAATAAAGAAGCAACGCACCTGCCAGCATGGAAGTGCAAACGCGCAGTCCGACGATCATTCCTGCGCCAATCAATAGTGCGCTTGGTTCAAGTCCGAAGCCGGGCATCTTACCGAGATCTACACCGCGGACGGTGGCACTGAATGGAATCAATTCAGGCAGTTTTATTTTCCAGAGTTTGAGAAATTCGTATTCGCCTTTGCCTAAAAACCCTACAACAGCACCGAATGCCAGAGCATAGACGAGAGAGTGCGCTTGGACGATTGCTTCTTTACTCTGACCGTACAGACTTTTCAAAGTTTCGGCTGCCGCAATACCACTCGGGAATGCGAGCTTCTCGACGTTAATCATTTGACGTTTCATCGGCACAGCCAGGAAGACGCCGAGT
>JACMKL010000481.1 GCA_014380105.1 Candidatus Melainabacteria bacterium | reverse complement strand
CTTCGTCCTGCATGGCGTGAGCGGAGGCGATGGAAAAGGTCTGATGGAGAAAGAAACGGGCATGAATGGGCTCGCTGACACCAGACAGAAAGAAGGCAATGGATTTATGGTCGTGTATCCAGTCGCAAAAGTGCGCGATATTGATTTCATGGGTGATGCTGGCAAAGGAAAATTGCAAGATTGGAACTCACCTGGAGCAGGGCTCACCGAGACACTTCCAGGCTACGATGATGTCGACTATTTTAAAGGAATGATTTCTGCGCTCGAAAAAAACGGTTCGGTCGCAGTGGACAAAGACAAAATGTACTTAGCCGGATTCTCTTCTGGTGGCGAATTCTCGAGACATTTAAAGGGAAGCATTCCAAATACTTTTTCCGGAATCGCTTCAGTGCATGGCACCACTCTCGGCACAGAAGCTCGCGCAGAGTCTGGTAATTACGCAGCAGACATTAGCATTCTAAGCAGTCACGATGACATGCTACCAGCTTCTGGTGGTAGAGGTTTGATGACACTACCATTTTCACGCGTAGCTGATAGTGAGCCAACAAAACAGGTTTCGCTGGCCGCTGAAGAAAATAATTGCTCCGGTTTGCCGACTGTCACGCACGAAGGAAAATTTGTAGTGACTGAATACAAAGCGTCGCAATGCAACGGATATCCAGTCAAAGAATTTTTTCTCGCTGGCGATTGGCGCGCCGGAAAAGCAGGTGGAATTATCGGACGCAGTTCTTTCGGACCAGCCCAACATGCTTGGGATGGAACAGGCGAAGGTGGATGGCCTGTACTGGGTGAGAAAAATCGCAGCGTTGAAACAAGTCAGCTCGTCGTAGACGAATTATTTAAATATAGTCGCAATCAAAAGCCTCAGAGTTTTCAGTCAAAGCTTTTCTTCGAAAAGAAATTCTAAAGCGGAACTTGACCGATCCTGTCGCCACGCTGGACAGTTAGATTCACTCGTTGCTGCGTAATTTTTGCTTGCAAGGCATTATTTAAATCACTGGTGCTTTTAACTACAGAACCGTCCACGGCTTTGATGATATCGCCCTGAAGAATCCCAGCCCGAGTGGCACGTGAAGCAATCCCAACGGCGACAATCACAATACCATCGCGACTAGATTTACCAATCAATCCGAAGCCATTCATAATTTCCTGACCTTTGGATGCCGACGGCGTTCCCAGTGGTGCGAAATTATTCTTGTTGTTGTTATTACTATTATTGTTACTGCTGTTGTTGTTTTTGTTATTGTTGCTATTGCGATTATTCATCGCAGCGCGCTGTTTCTCTTGCGCATCCCAAGCCTGTTGAGACTCTTTTTGGCTTGAATTGCGCTCAGAATTATCCCTCTTAAGATTGCTCTCAAGCTGCTGAACAGCCTGTACATATTTAGGTTCGCTTGGTTTTAATTTTCGAGCCTGCTTGTAATAGTCGAGAGCCGACGAATAGTTTTTCATCATCAAATACAAGGTGCCAATGTTGTATTTGATATTTGCTTGAGGCGGAGCCTTGGCCTCGAACTGCTTATACATATCCAGAGCTGACATATACTCTCCACGCTTAAATGCGGCCGCGGCATCTTCCGAAAGCACACGCAGTTCGCCACTTGAACCATCAATTTTCTCGCGCTTATTGGCTTTTTTCTCGACTTCTACGATCGCTGCGCGATAGTCCTTATTATGTGGTTTTGATTCATAGGCTTTTTGATAACTTGAGAGTGCTTCAGCATAGTTACCTGACGCTTCTTGAATAATGCCCATGCTGAAATGCGCTTCGGCATTGCGAGGGTCGAGACGAACAACTTGCTCAAATTTTTCAGTGGCTTCTTGAGCACGTCGATTTCTCCACAGTCCAACTCCGTCTGCCAATAACCTTTGTAGCTCTTCTTCTTTGGCTGCAGCTACAGATAACTTAGCGCGCTCGATGGCAGCATCCGGGTCATCATACGATTGCGGTGGTGCAGATTGGGGAGATGCTGCCGGCGGTGCCTGTTGAGGACTCTGACCTCCAGCACCGCTCATGGTGCCATCTGGTTCGCGTTGAGGTCCGAGCGACGCTTTAGCTTTCTCTAAGCGGTCGCCGATAGGTCCTTGAGAAGGATCGCCATAAACGCGCTTTTCGATTCTTTGCAGGCGCGTCTCATCGTCTCCG
>JACMKL010000480.1 GCA_014380105.1 Candidatus Melainabacteria bacterium | reverse complement strand
TTCCCCTATCAACCTCGAGTCCGCGACTATATCTATCTTCACATCAGAGTGCCACAAAACATCAAGACGCTCCAATTCATTCTTCAGTGCTAGCATCAGTTGACGGCTGTCTATATGCCCTTCCAATGGCATATAGACAGCTTCTGAAAAATACTCTGGCAGATCTGGTTCCATCTCTAAAATTTTCTGCGAATCTAGATATTCAATTGAATTCGGAAAATTGCTTCTCGCGATTTTATCGCTCACCCTACGATAGAAGTGATGCAATTCAGAGCGATCACGATTGTGGACTACCATAAGACTGCCGAATTGCTCTTGAAAAACACCCATCTCCAGCTCATCAGCCCAACTTGTCCAAAGAGCAAGCGAATCAAGTCCAAGCTTTGCTACATCGCCATCGCAATCGATAAGTTCGCTAAATGGCGCCAGCATGCCGCCAGCAATATGAGCGCAAGATCTGGTGCCGTCGACGGTATCAGAATCGAACAGTTCGACTCTGATACCGAAGCGACTCAAACGCCACGCCAATAAGCGTCCGAGCAATCCAGCCCCTGCTATGCCGATGTGACGAA
This sequence comes from Candidatus Melainabacteria bacterium, assembly GCA_014380105.1. Taxonomy (GTDB): domain Bacteria; phylum Cyanobacteriota; class Vampirovibrionia; order Obscuribacterales; family Obscuribacteraceae; genus QKMZ01. The sequence goes on along the minus strand of JACMKL010000480.1, from coordinate 13,371 downwards.
AGCGTTGCACTAAATTAGTTTTGCCAAATCATGAGAGATATTCATCGAGCAGAATTTCGGTCCGCACATCGAACAAAAACTAGCGTCTTTAGCCGCCTCAGCAGGAAGAGTCTCATCATGAAATTCTCTTGCAGTATCAGGATCCAATGATAAATTGAATTGATCTTGCCAGCGGAAATCAAATCTAGCTTTCGACAAAGCATCATCCCTGTCGCGGGCACCGGGCAAGCCTTTTGCTATATCGGCTGCATGAGCAGCGATCTTATACGCAATTACGCCCTGTTTAACATCATCACGATCGGGCAATCCAAGATGCTCTTTCGGCGTGACGTAACAAAGCATGGCCGTTCCATGCCAGGCGATCATGGCGGCCCCAATTGCGCTCGATATATGATCATATCCTGGTGAAATGTCGGTGACTAGTGGTCCCAATGTATAGAACGGCGCTCCACTGCAAATCTCGGTTTGAAGGTCGACATTCTCTTTAATCAAATTGAGCGGAACATGCCCAGGGCCCTCAACCATAACCTGTACATCGTGACTCCAGGCTAGTTTTGTCAACTCGCCAAGAGTCTCCAATTCGGCAAATTGGGCTCGATCATTGGCATCGGCAACGGAGCCGGGTCTCAGCCCGTCACCAAGCGAAAACGAAACATCATAAGCTTTCATAATTTCGCACATGTCTTCAAAATGCGTATAGAGAAAATTCTCCTTATGATGAGTTAGGCACCATTTAGCCATAATTGAACCGCCACGAGACACAATGCCGGTCACTCTATCCATCGCCAGCGGAATATGAGCTATGCGCACTCCAGCATGAATAGTGAAATAGTCAACACCTTGCTCTGCTTGCTCAATTAGAGTTTCTGCGAAAATATCCCAGGTAAGGTCTTCGGCAATTCCACCGACTTTTTCGAGCGCCTGATAGAGCGGCACAGTGCCAATAGGAACTGCTGAATTTCTAATCAGTATCTCGCGCGTCGCGTGTATATCTTCGCCCGTAGAAAGATCCATCACAGTATCGGCGCCCCACTTTGTTGCCCAAAGCAGCTTATCTAGCTCTTCTTCAAGGCTGGATGATACCGCTGAATTACCAATATTGGCGTTGACTTTTACACTGAAATTTCGCCCGATGATAGTCGGCTCCAATTCCACATGATTGATATTTGCTGGAATAATTGCCACACCGAGTGCCACTTGTTGCCTTACAAATTCAGGCGTTATCTCCAACATCCGACTTTCGGACTGTGAACGCTTAGAATTGTTTAGCGCATAGCGATTCTCTTCATCAGCTAAGCGAGCATTCTCTCGAATGGCTACATATTCCATTTCTTCTGTGATTTGACCCTTTCTCGCGTAATACATTTGTGTAACAGCATTACTCTTGGATTTTCTCGGAGAGCAAACGTTTTTCGCAAGGTCCGGAAACTTAGCAAAACTTTTTTCCAAAAAGACGGCGTCTTGAATCGCGCCCTGATACACCAACGTATCATCACGCCTCTCCACCCAAGCTCTTCTTGCAGCTCGACTATGATCTACGTTTGTTTGACCATCCAGCTCCATAGACGGACCTGAGGTGTCTGATACCAAGATTGAATTCACGCCACTGCCGGGAGCAGTGTGTAAGGAAATTTCTCGAAACGGAATGCGTAGCAACGGATATAAATTTCCAGACAGATAAATCTTGCGGGACCCTGAGACTGAGGCGCCACGAGCGCTGATTGGATCCATCGTACCTATGTCGGACATAATCTCTCCTTTCTAAATTGATTGAAAATTGACAAGTAGGGCGTCAAAAGACGCACCTACAATCGAGGCTTAATGTGCATTGTGTAAGTTTTTGATAGAAGAAAAGACACAAAACAAGAGTCTTGTGTCCGCAATTAAATTATGTTGCTAATCATTCTTCTACACTCCCTTCGCTGGTATTAGCCAGATCAGGTTCAGAGGGTTGAACCGTAAACGGTTCTCTCAGCAGTACGCACCCCTGGTTGAACAATTGAATCCTATCATAAGTTCCGCAGCAATTTATAAAGAAAATCAGCATTTATGAATTGCCTGAGGCTACTCTTGTCCGCCTCAAGATATGACGAAACACCACCTGCTCACTTACGATCACAGGAGGTGTTTCTCTTTGCTGTCGAGATTTCCAGGATTCCGACCGCGAGAATATCAGAGCACTTATAACAAGGGCATGACAGGATTGCGAAATAGACAACATTTTCCAAATTTTATTGCGAATCCTTATATTCACTGCATCTCAGGTATCCCCGTTAATTTATTCATCAATGTTCTTCGGAATTTTAGAATTCAATTTCGTTCTGCGTTAGGATTCGGAGTATAGAAATTCAATTGCACAATTACTAGAAAGGCATCGGCATAAAATGCAAAGCGATGCAAGTGCTAAAGGCGTCCCTTCAATCGAAGCACTCAACGATATATGGCTTGCTTCCAGGCGGGAGCACGGAAGAGGTTGTTCCACTTTTTTCTCACTATCAGGGAAAAGTGAGCCATTCATTTTAGAAGTGAAATCTTTCAGAGCGAGAAAAGAGCCGACTTGGCTCGTCTATGCCAAAAGTGCGTCTGGCAATCTTCTAGTGCACAGTATTTCGAGTTCCAATTTATTAGATGTACAAGAACAATTAAAAACCAGGCTGGTTGGGGCTCTCAAAACCTTGTCCGAGCCTTTATCTGTCAAAAGTAAATCAGCGAAATTAGACTCAGGAGCCGGTTTAAAGTTTTTACCGACAAATCTAGATGGTCTTAACCGCCGAATGCAGTTTCAGGCTGGTGGCAGCAATGCTCCCGCAGTTGGAGGAGACCTCCTTGCACTGCCAATAACTTCACTTTTACAAGCTTTCAGTATGAGCAAAATAACTGGATGCCTGAATCTCATGAATTCATCCAATCAGGGAGAAATTTATTTCGTAGACGGATTACCTGTCCATGCTGCCATTGGACTGGCAATAGGCGATCTGGCAATGCTGGAGCTGATCTGCTGGGAAAATGGTGAATTTCAATTCGAGAATGGAGCAACAACGGCAGACAAGACGGTAAAGAAGCGCCTGGATTTTCTACTGATGTCAGCGGTCACCCTGATCGACCAATATAACGATCTTAGAGCGGCAGGAATTGAGGACAATTGCTTCATCGAAAAGACTTGTGTGTGGATCACGGATGCTGAATTCAAGCAAGCCGTCATTGCGTGGAAGCCTTGTAATGTTGAAAATCTGCACAAATTCTACTGTTCACTGCATGACGGACAATCCGCAAAAGATTTGATGACGCGTTTTGCGCGCTCGAAAGCTCAATGGGTTCCTCTACTCTATGGACTTTGGAAAGCACGACTGGTGAGTTTGGTTGTCAACGAAAATGACAACGACAAAAAATCAGAAGTCCGCAGCGCTTCAGAAGAAGCCAGACACATTGATGTAGTTCAACAGTTAGAGAGCTATCTCCGCTCACCGGAAACAGAGCTATTTCATCGTCAAATTTTCTCTTACGTCTTAAGTCGCGAGTTCGAGAAAGGCAGCATGAAAAATGCACCATTCTCACTCATACTTTTGCGAATTTCACCTTCAATGAGACAGCGCGGACCCGAGCCGTTTAAGAAGCAAGAAATTTTGAGAGCATTGAACAAACGATTGATAGAATTAAAGAGATCATCAGACATAGTTGCTAAATTCGAAAGCAATGAAATTGCCGTTCTTCTTTATGATACAGATTCGGTTGGCTCAGCTACATTCGTCAAACGACTTTTCGAAGCACTAAATGAAGCAGCTGGAGTAATAATTTGCGACTCGCATGAATTTACTTTGCGATGCGGTGTAGCAAGTGCACCGGAAGATTCTACAAGCGTGGATGAAATGATTCAGGTCGCGAAGTGCTGTCTGCACGTAGTGGCTAAAGCTCACTAAACAATCGCCACGAAAGATAGACAACCTAAAGTTTCAGCTCCCGTTCAAAGCAAAAGCTTGCTCGTGCCTGAATTTTTGCGCAAAGAATTCGTGTCAGAATTTTGTTAGCATTTGCCGTATATGATGTAAGTCATTTACAAATGCTGATTTCAGAATAGGCAGGAATAGATGAAACCTGAATACAATCCGGCTACATTTTTAACCCGCTCTGAACTTCAAGAAAGTAATTCAAGCGTTGATTCCAGCGAGACACAAGCAAGGATATCAGCTCAAGCCTACGAGCCGACATCAATAGCAGAAAATAAGGGAAGCAAGCTTACGCTATCTCAGATGGACGAACTTGTGCAGGATTTCGGAAAAGCACTTTACGGAAAGGACTATCAAAAAATAGAAGACCACTATCGCAGCGTCAATGAACACGGCAAGCTGTTCGACGGTGGCTCCAAGTCATGGGTATACAGATGTGTTGGCGCAGCAGAAGGCAACCTCCTTCCGAATGGGAAGCACAATGGAGACAGTTACAAAGGACATCGAGATCTCAATGGTCAATGGAATATTGGAATTTTTTCAAACCAACGCGATAAAGTAAAGACTACTGACGAAGCTGACCAACTGCAGCTTGCTCGACTCAAACAACACGATAAAGCAATTTCGACCCTGGCGAAAAAGTACGGAATTACACTTACGACTGAAGAACGTATAAATGCATTAGACCTTGCAAACCAAGCTGAAGATGCGGTGTTTAAGGGTTGGGGATACATTGAACGACTTAGTTTAGCGAAAAAACGAGAGGGACTGACCGGACAAGAGGCCATCGCGTATGCACGCAAATGGTCATTCTTCAATCCTGAGGCAGACGATAAAAGAGGAGCATGGGAATCGGCTGTATTTGGAAACGATCCAAAAGAAATCGAAAGGGATCAACGCCGAAGGATAAATCAGATAAGCGAGACACTTAAATTGCTCAGAAAAGAAAAATGATAGTACTATGAGATTCCCGCCAGCTCAGAAAAATCAGGTATATCGAGGTCTGTTTGCTCAGTCAAAATTTTCTCGTCTTCTCCTGCAATAGTCACCACCAACAGTATCATCATATTCACGAAGTATGAAGAGAGAGCTAAAGTCATATCTTTGGGATCTCGCTCTTTGAGGCATACAGCAAAACTTTCTTGCCAATCCTCAAAATCAGCGTCCTCTGCAAATCCACCAAAAGAAAACAGGCGCAACCACTTTTCTGTAGTGCAGTATCAATTCTATGCCCGATTTGAAAATTTTGGTCGACGCTTCGTTGTCATCTTTCTGTTAAGGTCCTGGCGCAAGATATTCACATGACAAATATTACAGACCCAATTCCGCCGCAAATCGCACTTCTCTCAGATGGGCGCCTGCCGTTTTCCAAAGTATTGAGTGTAGCCGCTGCTCAGTATGCACGCCTGTCACTCCATGATCAGATCATGCGAAATGTCGCTCAGAGCGATAGCCTTACAGGTAAGACATCTACGAGCCAGGGCGGTCAGAGCAGTTCTGACACGATCAAAGGCTGCGAAGAGCTCTACACTGAATTCTTGATGGCATCACCGCACAACAGGCTTGGACAAAATATCGGTGCAGGCAGTTTGCCCGCCGCCGTTGCGTTGAGGGCAAAATGCTCAAGTACAGATAGCGATGCACAGTGCGTACAAAGATGTTCTGCCGACAGACTGAGAGCGATGCGTACGCCTGAAAAACTGCCTATAAAGTATCTCGGCTACGCGTATGCCTGCACGATTATCATTCTGAGCGCGATCTCAATCATTTTCTTCATGATTCACTAATTTCGCAGAAACTACGTATTTCCCGCAGCCATTGTCATAAAGCTGTTAAGAATCCGAACGTATCATTGATACATAGCAGAGGGCGCAGGTGATGGCTGCTCTGAATCTCAAGAGTAGACATCAACTCTTAGAGCCAATTCTTCAACTTTGAGAGGTTTTCAAAATGGCAGAGATCGATACTCCAGTCGCCGCCCCCACTGATATACAGTCCGGCAACATATACCAGTTTTCCGGAGAGAGTAATGCGGCATTGGCCAATCGCAGGCTCCAGGCGGACGCGCAGCCAAATGTTCCACTACAGAATAATGCGCAGCCACTTGAAAGTCCTACTCCAACGCCTACTCCGACGCCAGGACCCAACGTGCCGAGCGAGACTTCCACTGTCACTCCACCTCCAGTCGCTGGAGCAGAAATTAGTGGCAAAGTAGTGCAGGAATCACTTGATCGCAATAAGAAAGAATCGGACGCCACAGCTGCCTCGCGCGTGCTCACTGGAGAGGCATACGGACTAGCAGCCGGGGCTGCTCCAAGCCCAGACAAAATTGACGAGCAAAAGGCATACGAACGCGCTCGCAGCTTCCTGTCCAGCGCAGGCGACCTACAGTCGAAAGGCATTATTCCTGCAATCGAGCTAGCCTACATTCAAGATGATAAAGGACTCTCCAGTAAAGGTGCTGCTCCGGAAAACAATTTCACAAAATTTGCCGCCGCCGATGGTGGTCAGGGAACTGACGCCACCACTATCTCGGCCAAAGACTTAGCTGCAGTAGTTGCCGACAAGTCCAACAAATATGACGGAGTCGATAGAGCAATTGCAGAGAGTCTGATCAAAAGCCGCTTCTTCACAGATCAAAATTTGACCACCGCTTATAGTCGCGAACAACTTCTGCAAATGGTCAAGGATTCGAAAAAAGAATACAACACCAAGCATCGGAACATCTCCGAAACGCCGGCAACTGCGCCTGAGACGACGCCGACAGCGGCAGCTACCAATAGCGTCACGCCTGAGACGAGAGCACAAGCAAAACAATACGAAAACGAAATCAAAGGGCTATCTCAAGGCAATACATTTACTCGTGAAGCTGTGGATGCTTTGAATAAGGGACTGGTTCAAAAAGCTCAAGAAGTGAGTGCTGCAACTGACATTCCGGAAGATCAGAAAAAGATAGCTCTAGAACAACTGGCAAAGCACAACGACGCTCTTAAAATTGTTGATCAAGCACTGAAAGAAAACAAAGATCAACCACTAACTGCAGATCAGATTCTAACTGCGCCTAAAACTGAAGCACAAACTCAAACACCCGAACTGTCACAAACCAACCCAGAGCAAATGGAAGCCGCGGCACGTTCAAGGAAAAATGAACTGGCAACGCTCTATCCGGGCGGCAAGATCACAAAGGGAGATACTGAAAAACATAGAGCGAGCGCAAAAACAAATCTTGAAAAAATCGAGACCAGCACTACACATACACCAGAGCAGAAGGCGCAGGCCAAATCGATACTCGCTCCTTATCTTGAAGCACTTTCCATAGCGGAAGCGGCCTTAAAACAAAGCAATGGAGAGCCAGTCGATTTGAAAACTTTGACCGGAGCAAGTTAACTAGGTAAATCTAGAAATCCAATTTCAAAACGCAAAGAATCTGCTATGTACGACGCATAGCAGATTTTGTTTAGTAAAAATCTCTAAAGCAGAACTAAAACGGACTAAGAATTTAGTCGAGTGGATGAACTATAGAATTTTTATTGATCAATGCGTTGCCCTTTTTTGACAGGTAAATCAGATAGTCAAAATGATTTCTCACCGACTCTTCAGGCGAGTACTGAACAGCGACAACCTCGTCCCTTTCGTTTGCTTCAACAAGAAGACCGTGGAAGACAGCGTTTGGTTTTACATTGAGTTCATATGCTCTTGGTATAAAGCGCGCAAAGGCCTCAGCAAAAGAAGCCAATGCATTTACCTTATCAAAAGATTGGTGTTCCATAGAACGAGATGACCGATTGAGACGACAATTTTCAGTCTGATTTAAAAAACCAACACCCTCATGACAATCGCAACAACCGCCTTGTTATAGAGTTGTCACACTACTATGGCTAAATTGGGTAGTGTTCTTGCTTGTGAACCACCGCCAAAGTGTCAATCAAAATTACTGATCAAACAAACGAAATTCAAAGCTCGAACACCGCAGGCGGTATCAGCTATGAAATATCAGCTGCCGACAATGCACTTCTGATTGCGTCGAGATCTTTTGCCGGAGCGCAAGAGAATTCCAGAGATACTTATCCGCTCAGAGATTTGCAGATCATTGCCGACAATGGCCTCGCAGAAACAAGCGAGCAAACAGTCGAGCAAAAAATTCAAAATCTTGAAGATACCTACAATGCAGAGATTACACCACCCGGCCGGCCGGTTGGAATTCCTGAGAGCGCAATGCTTTACACAACACGACAGCCGACGCTCTCCGAGCTGGAAGGCTTAGAAGCAGGACTTATGAGATCTCTCCCGACAAGTGCTGATAGCGGAGCGCGCATCTCAATTCAATTTATCGCAGAAGAGCCTACCGGCAACAGCCGCGCCTCATATTTACCAGAGCAAAACGGCGGTCCAGCTATTCAAATATGGCCGGCAGCGCGAAATTTCCCGCCCACCCAAGCCGAAGACATGCGAAGCGATGAGCAGAGAGAAAATGGCAGAGGCAGCTTGAGAGGCTCCCTGGAAGAGATTATTACTCACGAATATGGTCATCGAGCTGCAGACAATTTGGATGTATTATTCGAAGAAAATTCCCAGATTGCGTCCGAGTTAGGCTTTCATCATCTGCCTGCCAGCGGAGAAGGGCAATCCGACCGGTGGTTAGTAAGAGGAGTAGATGGATACTTCTACGAAGAGTTCGCCGGCGGCTGGACCAGAGCTGACAGGAATGGCAACCCTCTCAATGCGGATGGTCAACCATCAGACAGAAAACAAGCGTTCAGAATTACAGATGATCAGCTCAACGAATTTGCTGAGGTACCACCTTCAAGCCAGTATGCTGTCAATCCAAACGAAGTATTTGCAGAAGGCATGCTCTACTTTCGACTAAACGAGCAAGAGAGAGCAGCCATGGGTGATCGTACACCGGCTCTTTACGAAGTCATTCGCAAATATGATCAAATGGAAATAGATAGAAATTACGGAACTGACTCTGCTGGAAATCCCAGGTATTTGCGTTTGCCAAACGGTAGCATCAATAGAAACACGAGCGATTCAAGAGCGCAACTTTCGGAATTCGAGCGAAGGTAATAGCACATCGAAACTGTACACGCCCATCCTTGACCGAAAGGCAGGCGATATTCTACCCGTGTCCTCTAAATAATTCAAAGCCGCACTTCTGCCCTAGTGCGATGTGACCGGATTTAGATAAATTAGTCGACCGGTCTATTAACAGCGCTTAAGAAAAAAGGGGCTCGACCCCAATGGTTTTTGCAGTCTCGCTAGTCCATCTTAGGATAGACATGTTTCTCCTTCACCTGCGCTGGACATTGCTAAGCGCATGACTTTCTCGGATTCCAATTCGCGAACGAGCTATCAACATGCTGGAGGCTGCATGTTGACCGAGACAAATAGAACTGACGGGATTCGAACCCGCGCAGACTGACACTCAGCTTTCGCTGAGCCGCTCTACCACTGAGCTACAGTTCCTGTGCCACATTATTCGACTGGTACCACGTCAATAATAGTGACCACATTCTCAGTCCAGCCTTGTGCTTCCATGCTAAGTACAAGATGATTTCGCACAATTTCAAATAGTTCGGTAGGCTTCGGTACATCACTCAAAGTGATTTGGTGATCACCGCGACCGGAACAAGGCAGAGCAGTTCCGGCGCTTTTGTTTGTATAGCGATAGCGCACATGAAATTGAGAAGCCATAAAATACAATCTCCTATTGTTTTTATCAAAACTGCGCTATCTCACGACAGTGCATTAATGTCGCAGCGGAACGCCCAAGAGTCAGAGCCAGGAAACCGTCGTCCCTAACTTATCCAACAGCCTTGTCGGGGTTAGATTCCTAATGATTCAATGCACCCTTTACTCTAATGCCGCAGCTCTCTTGAACTATCAACTGTCCGAAAGCTAGGACACTTGAATTTACAAAGCACTGACATTCTCTTCGAGATGCGCCTTGAGTTGCCTCCGCGCATCAGCGTAAAGGCGCATAGCCTTTAGCTGATTCTCCAGTGTCGTTGCAGAAAAAGAAGATTGCATCGCTCGATACAACTCATTGCTCAATTTGGGATAGTCCGGAAAGTGCGGAATTACAGTCGTCTCAGAAATAAATGGAAGCTCATACTCTTCGAGGAGCGACACACCGAGCATGTATGTGTCGACATCCCCTTGGGATACGCCCTGGTCCATCATTTCGCAAGCTTGTCGGAACGCTTCAATAAAATCCATTTTTTTGTCCAAATCACATTACTAATTGACTCGCATTTTCGATCAGAAAAACCCTACAAACTTATGCCAACGCTACAGATTTCCCGGAATGGGCAATTTCGGCAATACGCACCGGGGCGAGCGATGAACTCACTCCTCAAAAAGCTCTCTTCAATTTTAGAAGCAACCTTCCGAAAATCGGCAACGATTTGTGGCAATGGTGAAGATTTCAGATAGGCTGTTTGAAAGGCTGTCATGCCAGGGGAAAGAACCCAAATAGGTACTCGTCCAAGACCGAGTGCTCCGGCTAGTGTATATGCTGCCAGGAGAGCCTGCTGAATGGCCTGATCGCGACCTCTGGTGCTGCTTTTCATTTCCACTATCTCAAGACTGCGTGAGCGCGAGCGTGGATTAAGTCTTTCCAAAATTACATCGGCTTTGGCAAGCATCAACCAGCCAGAAGTTCCGTCAAAATTTGACAGAGTAAATTCGTGCTTCGCGTCAGTGAGATACAGAGGTTGCGAAATACGATTCAGTTCTCGTCGCAAATGGTCGGCGATTTTACGCACCGCATCCTCTTTCAGTCGCGAAATCTGCTTAGACTTAACAGCAGACTTAAGTTGGCTCAGTGTCTCACGATCTGCAGAATCTACCAATCCATGAACGATGCGCCCTAGACTCTGCGGAGAGTCGATAGAAGTTCTTTCCGTTTGCCTTTGCAATTCCCAGAACTCATACTTTCGAGGACAAGTATTGTATGCAGTCAGCCCTGAGAATGAAAGAACTTTCCGCAATCTGCGACCGTCCGGACTCAGCAATGAATCCGCTCTGTTGCGCGTCAAGGTATCTAATTGAGAACGCATGGAAAGACTCCACTAGGGTGAACTTGTGCAAGAGTCGGAGAGTTGCATCTTCTCACTGCAATCATCTCCATACTTTCCAGAAAATTATCGATTTCCTCTTCGCTGGGAACCTGGCAAATAGATGTAACCTCCGGTATCGAAACTAGTTCGCTAATTCTTGCCTCGGGACAATCAACCATCACGGATCCGAACGGACCATCTAAGTCTAGAACCTCAAATCCAAGCGCTTTGGCGCGCTCAGCCACCGCAATCCGCAAAGGCCGATCATGGGCCGTGCCGACGAAAAGAAGAAACTCGAGGTTAGCCTTTAGGTCGGGTAATTCTGAAATTTGTTGGCTTGTATTCATGGATTTGCTCCTAATCAGTAAGAAGTTATAGATGCAGAGAAACTAGCTCTTCTGCATCAATAGATATGGCAAATAAGTAAGTCCGGTCCGAAATGAACTAAGCATTCACCATTCGAATCGCCATCTCGTGAGAACAAGTTTGAAGTTTGGAGACGAACTGTCCTCTCCCATTGGAAAGATCACAATCGCATCGCACCAAGTCCGTTCTCGAATCGAGCTCAACAAAGTGCACATTTGTTTGCCCCGAAATACGATAGGTGAGTATGTTTCCCTCCTGGGCAAGCAACTCCAGGCGGTTTCCCAAAACATAAGGGATGGCATTGTCAAAGAGTTTTCTGGCAGCGATGAATTCACCATTCTGCAGAAGTTTTTTGAAAATGCTGTTAACCCATAGCTGGGCTGATGGTGTCAAAGAATAAAAATCGAAAGCAGAATTGTAGATACTCAAGAGTATCTCCGGAAGATGATCCCGGTTGAATTCAGTAACTTCAACAACACAGCAACGCGGATTGGTTTTGAACTCAAGACTGAATTGCTCACTTTCGTAAACAATTGAGCCTAGCAAATTCTGCCTCGAGTCTATGGCTTGCCTTACAACGTCGAGGAAAGGCAAAGACTTCGCTTGAGCCCTCCCGATTTCGTCAATGTATAGCAAGTGTGCATTGCGAGCCAACGCAGCGCTCAACTCAGGCAAAGCAATCGATTCCAGAGACTCGATGTCGACTGAGAATCTTCCGATCTTGGTATCAAGTTCGTCGGAACAGTCGGTAGCTAGAGTCATAAATTGTTCTGAGTTTCCACGCGAGTCAACGACCTCAAAGCCGCAGCGAACGCCGGAAAGATCAATCACTTCTCGAGCTATTACTCCCATTGCATAACCACTGAAGCCGCTAACAACGGACTCAATGACTGTGCTCTTGCCGGTTGAAGGTGGGGCTGTTAGAAGAATTTTCATGGACTAACAGTATACCTCCATTAATTTATCCAGCCAGCCTCCTTGCGGTATGACCGATTGCTGTTTAGCTGACCAAACGCAATCTAATGTGCCTGTGCCCCAAGCAATCAACTTCCAGAGTTGCCGGCCAATCTGAAACGCAAACATCTTGATTCTGAAGCCGAAAAAGTTCATCACTAATCGCTTCAATCATGTCTGCCTTTTTCGCCACGCAAGTCTCCAGACATCCACTCATTGCTGGCACATTTATGACCATAACACCTCGCTTAGAATAAGCAGTGGCAAGCAATGGTGTAATTTTTTCGGTAAAGTCCAGACCCTCGAAATCCGGTCTGATGCCGTTTCTCTCAAAGAAAGATAGAGGCTCCAGAAGAAAACAAACAAGATAGTGACCAACATCAGCACTTACGAAATCGTCAGGCACCTCTAAACCGGCATTGGTTAAGTAGGCGACATTGTCTGGAATACCTCGATCCAGGAAAATGCAGCGATTGCACTCTTCTCGGTTCTTTAGGCGACCTTCTACCATGATTTGTCTCTGAAATATTGCCTGCTGAAATTCCAGAATATCTCGTGAAGGATGATGCAATCCACTTCGCAAGATAATGGTTCCAACCTCGCGAATGACAGGATGCCCCCGCCGGCGGAGCTCAAGGAGCAGAGTGGTTTTTCCGACACTGGGTCCACCGGTCAGCACCACACAATTTTTTGTTTTCATTACTGTCTAATATGTGAAAAACGACTTTGGCTTGAATTACCTCAGCTAAAGACAGACCAATCTCGTTGAAGCAACTCAACGTAATGTGAACTGCACCAACTTGAATTGACCAGCTCTAGATATGGTGGCAAGACTTGTTCAGATCAGAGTCGAGCCGAGCAGAGTTGCTCACAAGCGGTTCTCGTCGATTCGAGATCAAAATCCGAGTAAAGCAGCCCTCTTCTAACTACATCAGCAACAGCCTCTGCAAAATTTACAGAAGGAATAGTTGGCGGTGCAATCAAATTCGCAGAAGCCTTAGCAGCCGGATGTCCATGATTCATGCAAATACCCAGCCCCGCCCACG
>JACMKL010000479.1 GCA_014380105.1 Candidatus Melainabacteria bacterium | reverse complement strand
TTTCTTGGTTGGTTCTTTTAAAAACAAAAGTGATATACATCTCTTCTATCACTTCGCTTTCTTTTGACTTGAATTAATTCGCGCGTTTATAGCTTTGAGGCACTAGTAATAACACCACTGCTTACATGAGCTGATCTTAAGCTAGCTTGCGCGAAGTCTAGAATTGCAGCACCCGACGGAATCGACTGGCCGACCTCGCTAGCTATCGCGAAGGCTATCCAAAAAGGGAGCTGGATTGCTCGCACTTGCTTACGGTGACAAAGTGTCTCTGAGGACGCCACCGCGGGTACTATCACATCATATGTGCCTGGTGTCGTACTATGATCTATAGGAAGACGAGCTTTCCGCCATTATTCACGGGAGTGATACCAAAGTAATTTTCCAGACAGCACAAAAGCCCTGTCATTTGGCTCAGAATCTGTGTTTACGAAGACAACAGTATCAAGCTAAGTGGAGGGCTTTCGATTGCCACATTCTAAAACAGACGCATCACAAAAACATGAGCAAATGCTGCTTGATTTGCGGGTTGGCAAGCTTGTGGAGCTAAACTTCGATGGCGGGCGGGTTTGCAGCGATGGCGGACTGTTGCTTCTGCGGAAAGCGGATGACAGGCTGGAACTGACTAAGGTTGCATCGTATTGCGTTGGCGACAAGCGACGTGCAGACCTGGTTTCGCATACAATCCAAGACATGCTGCGGCAGCGAATATATGCTATCGCGGCTGGTTATGAGGATTGCAATGACGCCTCAAAGTTGAACTCAGATGGAATGCATCTGTTAGCTGCTGGCTATTTGCCGGATTCCGGTCATCGATTGAGTTCACAGCCAACTTTAAGTCGTTTCGAGAATTCACTTGATGAAACTTCAATCAGGGCGCTGCACGGACTTTTAGTTCATACCTGGATTCGAAAAATGAAAAAGAAGAACAAACCGCCGAAGCGAGTCAGGCTCAGCATGGACACTACATGCGATCCAGTGCACGGCTTTCAGCAGCTGACCTTTTACAATGGTTTCTATGAAACCGCTTGCTATACGCCTTTGTTCGTGTTCACGGAAGATGGATTTCCATTAGCGGCAGAATTGCGAGCAGGAAATGCGAGTCCAGGTGAGGGAAGCGTCAGAATTTTGAAGGGAATAGTGGCAGAGCTAAGACGAGCGTTTCCACGCATTTCAATCGAGTTGACTGCTGATGCTGGTTTTGCAATCCCTGAGCTTTACGAGTTTTGTGAAAGCAACAATGTGGTCTATTTCATTGCTGCAGCTGGACACTCGGGCTTTCAGTACCACTCGGAAGCATTAGTGGTCAGATGCAGGAATGAGTATGAAAGCCTTGCGAGTTGTGCGTTGACACTCAAGAAGTACGGGGAAGTGGCTGACAAAAAAGCTCAAAAATTGGCGTGGAGGCAGCGCGAAGAGAGGCTTCGGTTCTCTTCAAAGGAAGAAGGCCGAATGCAGGAACACCACGAAAGAGAGCTTAGAATCAGACGCTTTGGCGAATTTTCTTATGCATCGCGTGAATGGCCGCATGAGAGAAGGGTGATCACCAGAGTAGAATTTACAAGTACCGGTCCGGATGTTCGATATGTTGTCACCAACGCAACCACTGGGAAGCCGCGTGAACTCTACGAAGTTCGTTACTGCCGTCGATGTCAGTGCGAAAACTGGATCAAAGATCTAAAAAATTATCTGAAGTGCGACCGCACCAGCTGCCAGGAGTGGCGGGCCAATCAATTCCGTTTGTTTCTCCATGTCATGGCTTACATATTGATGTGGGAGATTCGAAACGCTGCTAAAACGCCATTTACGACAGTGGAAACAATCAGAACACAGTTCATCAAGATTGGTGTCCTTGTGAAGGAAACCGCCAAGAAAGTGACTTTGAGGCTGGCCAGTCATCATCCGTGGCGAGACGAATTTAACCTCGTCTGGCGAAGCATCGGCTAAATCGCCCTCCGCGTCTTAATTGTTAGACCAACGCAACTTTCGTTGCGCGGATCGAGCTACTCCAAATCGGCTGTTTCTGTACTTTGTGTTCAAAACAGAAAGTTTTTACCCTGCTGCAGACCCGTCAAGAGAACCATGCAGAGCCCATTTCCCTAACTAAAGCACCTCGACAACTATATGCATGAATAGAACCACAACTCAAAAAATCGGTTTTGAAGAATGTTTTGCGAGGTTCGCCAGTACTCAAAGGATTATATGCGGGCGGGCTGTTGAGTCGAATAGAGAAAGAGGATTGGGGTCACACCAATCCTCTCTGTCGTTCGAATCAGTCTTGATTTTGATCTCCTCCGCCGGCACCAGTGTTGGTGGTACGGCTGATTTCGATCAAGACATCAGGCTTCTGACCGAATGTCTGAACACCTAGATATGCAGCCATCCCGAACGCTACGGACCCGAGAGCCAGGTACAGTCCGCCGCCGAAGAGACCGTAAATATACATCGAGGCGAACAGAACAGCGATTGCCGGCAGAACGAAGGCTTGCCGCGCAAGATGCACATGGCGATTAAACTTGATTGACGCAGTCCATCCACGTTCTCCAAGGACGCTAGCGGTCCGCTCGATTTCCGCAAGCGAGTGAGGGTGATTAATCCTCCCCCTGTAGGTCCGGGCTTCTACCGTAAACGGTTCTACACCATCGTACTGAAGCAACCAAGTCGAGGCAAGGCTTTCGGCATCGCGACGATGCTTAGCTGCCACCGCCTGGTCTGCCTGTATTGGAGTATAAATTGTCATTACATTCCTCCTTCGGCTCTAAGAGCCACTTTCAATGAATATCCGAGCACACGATTTGATCGTGCAGCTGTAAACCAGTGTGCTGGCGT
>JACMKL010000478.1 GCA_014380105.1 Candidatus Melainabacteria bacterium | reverse complement strand
TTTTGCCGCGAGATGGCGGCTTGTATGTGTTCAATTATGGCGAAACTATTGAAAGCCCATTCGATGGCGATGCGATAAGAGACCTGACGACTGCATCTAACAATGGCGCTTTGCCCGATAATGTTGTACTTGCCATTGCGGAAGATATTAAGTCGCAAGCTGGCAGCATTCTGAAAAAACACAAAGTGACACGCGAGGGGATTTCAAATGTCCTGACCCAAATTCGCGGCAAACAGAGAGTGACCAGCCAGGATCCGGAAGCTACATACGAAGCATTATCACGTTATGGCAAAGACCTGACCGAAATGGCAGCACGCGGAAAGTTAGACCCGGTAATTGGGCGAGACGATGAAATTCGTCGAGTCATGCAAGTTCTCTCCAGACGCACCAAAAACAACCCAGTGCTGGTTGGAGAGCCTGGCGTTGGCAAAACAGCGATTGTCGAAGGTCTGGCGATTCGAATTACAAAAGGCGACGTGCCCGAAGGTCTGAAAAACAAGAAGTTGATCGGGCTCGATATGGGCTCGCTCATCGCTGGAGCAAAATATCGCGGAGAATTTGAAGAACGTCTGAAAGCAGTTCTTAAAGAAGTGATCGAGGCAGAAGGCGAAATTCTGCTCTTCATCGATGAGTTACACACTGTGGTCGGTGCGGGCGCTAGTGGTGAAGGCTCAATGGACGCCGGCAATTTATTGAAGCCACCACTTGCCCGTGGTGAGTTGCATTGTATTGGTGCCACCACCGTTGATGAATATCGCAAACACATCGAAAAAGACCCAGCTCTTGAAAGACGCTTCCAGACCGTTCTTGTTGATGAACCATCGGTGGAAGAAACGATTTCGATTTTGCGTGGTCTGAAAGAAAGATATGAAGTGCACCACGGCGTTCGGATTAAGGATTCGGCGCTGGTAGCTGCAGCTGTTCTCTCTCACAGATACATCACTGACCGCTCCCTACCTGACAAAGCAATCGATCTGATCGACGAGTCAGCAGCAAAAATGCGCATTGAGATAGACTCGATGCCGAGTGAGTTGGACGAATTGGAGCGTCGCCGCATTCAGTTGGAAATCGAGCGCGAAGCACTGAAAAAAGAAAAGGATGCCGCATCCAAAGAACGCCTGGAAAGGCTGGAGCGTGAACACGCCGACATTCAAGAAAAGGGGGATGGACTCAAAGCCCAATGGATGTCTGAGAAAGAAGCGCTCAACGAAATTCAGCACATCAAGCACGAAATCGAGCAGACAAAAATACAAATCGAACAAGCGGAACGCACAACTGATTTACAAAAGGCTGCTGAACTTAAATACGGCAAATTACGCGAATTAGAACAAACTTTGAAGAAAGCCGAAGAGCCGCTTAATACCAAGAGTGGTGGCAGGCTTCTGAAAGAAGATATCGACGAAGAAGACATCGCCGAAATCGTCTCAAAGTGGACAGGCGTGCCGGTTACGAAATTGCTCGAAGGTGAAATCCAAAAGCTCCTCAAACTGGAAGACCACCTACATCAACGCGTAATCGGACAAGAAGAGGCAATTGAAGTTGTAGCCAATGGAGTCAGACGAGCAAGAGCAGGTTTGAAAGATCCAAAACGACCAATCGGAAGTTTTCTTTTCCTCGGACCAACTGGTGTTGGTAAAACAGAACTCGCAAAGGCTCTTGCCGAGTTTCTCTTCGACGATGAAGACGCCATGGTGCGCATTGATATGTCAGAGTATCAAGAGCGCCACACTGTCGCGCGCTTGATTGGTGCACCTCCAGGTTATGTGGGCTTCGATGAAGGCGGACAACTAACTGAAGCCGTTCGTCGCCGCTCGTACGCGTGTGTGCTCTTTGACGAGATCGAAAAAGCCCACCCGGATGTATTCAACGTTCTCCTGCAAGTGTTGGATGAGGGTCACCTGACAGACTCCAAAGGACGTCAGGTCGACTTTAAAAACACCGTTATTTTGATGACTTCAAATATCGGCAGCCAATACATTCTCGACTATCAAGTCAAAGCTGCAATGAGTGGCGAAGATGCTTACCCGCAAATGAGAGAACGAGTTCTTGAAGCATTGCGCGAGCATTTCCGTCCAGAATTCTTAAACAGAATCGACGAAACAGTCGTATTCCATGCACTTACAGCCGAACAATTGAAGAAGATTGTTGATATTCAACTTAACTATCTAAATCGACGCCTCGAAGATAGGAAAATGTATTTGAGCACAACGGAAGCTGCAAAGGAATGGCTTGCACGAATTGGGTATGACCCTATGTATGGTGCTCGCCCGTTAAAGCGCTTAATTCAAAAAGAGATCGAGAATCCACTTTCGCTGCATATTCTGAAAGGTGACTTCCTCGATGGAGATCGAATTATCGTTGATGTGGAAGATCCGGAAGACGACACTTTAACTTTCAAAAAAGAAGAAGTTTTGGTTCCGGTCTCATCAGCAATTTGATCAAATCGCAACAAGCCATCGAAGTAACATAAAGCTTATCTTAGCCGAATTTTCCGTTCGGCTGAGTCGAATGTAGCCAGTTGACTATTGGAAAAATTTAGAGGGTAGACCGAAATGGCTCCCAGTAGACGGGCACAGAGATCACCACGGCAAAGCTATCAGGCGGTACATCCTCCAAAAGCTTGACCCACGGGCAATTTTCAGGGAAAAGAATACACTACAAGCTACAAAGTTCACCCGGGATCAGGTAGAAATTTGTCTTAAACTGGGAGCTGAAAGAGATTAGCTGGAAACTCCTTGAACATGCGCACACTACAAGACAAAAATCAGTTCCGCACTGATGCACTTAGCCTCTACGGACTTGGCGAAAACGCCACAAGTACTGAGGAAATAGCACTCAAGGCGGCTGATTACTTGTTTGAGCAATTTTCCGAAATTGACGGCATCAGTGATGCCTGTGCACTCGTTCGCTTTTTCCGAACAATGAATTACGCTGATTTGACTGACGAACTAAAAGACATTGCTAAAAGTAAGTTCGATAGTGAAATGCTGGAAACAAGTAATTGCCTGACATTGCTCGCGACAAGAGGCATGCAATCAGAATGGAACGATCGAGCCCTTTCCGTCAATCACCGTGTTATTCCACTTCTCAGCGTTGAAGCAGTTGAGAAAGCGCCGATGGTTTCACGTTTGGTTAGTCGCCTCGGGATCGAGGTCTCTAATGTTGTCACACCAACTCCTGGTTGGTTTCTTCCTCCTGACCAGAAAAAATACGGAGTTATGTACGTCGCGGAAGCCAAAGAAGATCCTGCAATCGTGTCTCAGAAAGAATTTGTTTTGCCCTATGGCATAAGGTCAGTTGTCGGTTTTGGTGGTCTTCTTCCTACTGGTGATATGTTTGCCGTTCTGATGTTTATGCGTGTCCACATCCCAATCGAAATTGCAAAACACTTCACAGGTTTTTCGAGAGCAATCGAAGAAGCTATTTCGGAAGTGAGATCCGGCAAAAGGTCGCGCGCGAAAATTCTAGTTGCAGACAGCGCTAAAGGCATAAGGCGCATGGACAACCTTTTAGGTAAAAGCCATGAGTTGATTGCAATAGCCACCGTGGAAGATGCTGTGAAGGCTCTAAAAAACGATGCGTTTGATCTGATTGTCTGCGGCATTGAGTTTGACGAATCACGAATGTTTGACTTACTTAAGGCGGTCAAAAGAGATTCGCGAGCCAAACCAAAACCATTTATCTGCGTACGACAAAATCCGTCGCCCCTTGGACCTGGAATAGATGCAGGATTAACTACCGCAGCTACTCTAGCTGGCGCAGCAAGTGTCATTGATGCTGTAAAAATGTCTGACTCGGATTTATTGTTGGCTCTCGAAAGTTATCTGCCCGAAGAAATTTGGAGCGTTAGCGTACTTAACGCATAACGTCTCACCAACAAGATACAAAAAAATATCGAACTACTTGCTACCGGTCGTCATAGTCCGAGTTTGTCTGTAGATAGCGATGATGCGTGGGTGTTTTGAGCCCAAACGAATAGCATTGCATGAATGAAAATACGCTTCGGCGTAGCGTGCGGAGCTGTACGCGATAACGGCTTTCATTTCATGACCAGTTGGTTTGTCTGGTTGCTTTGCCACCATGAATTCGGCAACGCGTTTTGCTTTTGCCCAATTTCCTTGTTTTGCATAGGCCCAGAAACCATCAACCATGAGCTTTTGAGTTTCTTGCGGTTTGAGAGGATTAGGATATTGAGTTGGTGATGGGGCACTAGCCGCGGTGGCAGCCTTTTCTGGCTTTGGTGGTGCTTCCGCTGTTTCGTGCAAAACTTCTCGCAAATTATGAGCGCGCACATTAGCCATTGTTTCAGGCTCCAGGTCTTTCTCGTGCTTGTCATAGTGCTGGCTGCCGTAGTTAACGAATTGAGCAATATTGAAATTCGCATAGTTAACGAATGGCTGATTAGCAAGGCGCTCGTGGACAATCACGTCAGTGGTCTTAAACGCTTCTTTGGGCGCATCATGATAGTCGGCAGGTATCAGACTGCGATTGGCAATTGCGTCGGATACATTGTTTTTGACCACAAAATGCTTATCAAAGCCCTGCAATTCACTGCGCTCTGTTTCTTCGTGCGGATGGCTTTGAATGTGACGCATCTGTTCTTGGGCAAACAGAACTTTCTTCTGTGGTTCTGTGATTGAACCATCGAGCCAGACGCGGTGCAGTCGGTCGGCAAGATCGAGCTCTCGGTCTAAGTCGTTGGGGTTCCAATAACCAGGCAAACAATGGATGACCGTGCCGTCTTTGGCAAGCACGAACAGTTGAAGGTTGCGAGGACCGGCGCCATTAGTGGTTGTGACAGCAGGGCCAGTAGAAGGGTGAATGCCAGAATTGCCTGAATACGGGTCTTTGGCTATGTTGCGATAGCCTGTGACAAACCGATTGCGAATCTTAGATAGAACTGGTTCCTTAGAGAGCGACCCGGCTCTCAGACTGTTTGCCGCTGATCAGGTGAATCCGTCAACATTTCCCAGCATGTGAATCCATAAAATGGGCTTGCCTGACTGTGCAGACTTGAGCTTCGCTTTATCGAGTGAAGTCTCCCACTGAATCTTTGAAGCGGTGATGGCGTTTTCGGTCCGAGCTTCATTGCTGCCAATCACAGAATCAGTGTCGCCCGCAAATACCGGACATGCGGAAAAGACCAGTCCTGTGGACATGGCAATCAAAACGGACTGTTTAATCTGTTCTCTTATTCTCAGCATGAAAAATTGAGCCTCATTACCATTATGCACGCGCGACCCAAAGTGCACAATACAAATATGAGACGGCCTTTTAGACGTTGAAGCGGAAGTGAACGATGTCTCCGTCAGCCATCAAATAATCTTTCCCTTCCAGACGCATCGTCCCTTTTTCTTTGGCGACCTTTTCAGAACCAGCGGTCAGGTAATCGTCATAACCAATTATTTCAGCGCGAATGAAACCGCGCTCGAAATCGGTGTGAATGATGCCAGCGCATTGTGGTGCCGACATGCCTTTCTCGAACGGCCAGGCACGCACTTCTTTCTCGCCAGCAGTGAAATATGTCTTCAATCCTAGTTGATCAAAGGCTAATTTGATCAAGCCGTTGACGCCGGAGTCGCTTACACCGAGGCTATCCAAATAGTCTTTTTTGTCTTCTGCACTTAGAGCAGCAAGTTCCGCCTCAATTGAAGCCGAGATAATTGCGACCAATCTGTTTTCGCTAGCCGCATGCTTTTTCAGAGCTGCAACATGCGGATTTTTATCGACATCAGCCAGATCAGATTCGCCGACATTTGCTACGTAAATCAACGGCTTTGTTGATAACAACTGCATCTGCGGTAAAATTTCGCGCTCTTCATCAGTAAGAGTATCGAGATTAACAGCTTCAACACTTTGAATAGAAGGCAAAATTTTGGAAAGTAATTCATGCTCCAGAGCTGAGCGCTTGTCGCCTTGTTTCTTTTGTTTTGCCAAACGATCAAGACGCTTTTCGATCGAGCTTGAATCTGACATAGCAAGTTCGATGTGGATCGTCTCGAGGTCCCGAATCGGATCGACCGGAGACCGGTCAGCCAGTGACGACGGCGTCGGCAGCCTCTTCACGCGACACGTCCACACCCTCGCTCGATG
>JACMKL010000477.1 GCA_014380105.1 Candidatus Melainabacteria bacterium | reverse complement strand
TCTGCCGTTTTCATCAACTACAAACCCGTGTGTCAAAACGCTCTTGTAGGGCGCTTTTCCATTAACCGCAACAGAGGTGAGTAGTGAAGACTGGAACCATCCACGGTGCTGGTCGGAGCCTTCAAGATAGAGTTCGCATGGAGCACCTTTGAGCTGATCAGAGCGTTGATCTAAAACCGCATGCCATGAAGATCCGGAGTCAAACCAGACATCCATGATATCGGTCTCTTTCTTGAATTCGCCGTGACCACATTCGCATTTAGTGTCGCCGATCAAGTCCTGAACGGATTTTTCCCACCATGAGTCAGAGCCGTATTTGCCAAATGCAAGAGCCACCTTTTCAATACTTTCTTCGGTCATCAATGTCTTATTGCATTTTTCGCAATAGAAAACTGGAATAGGAACTCCCCAGGCTCGCTGTCTACTGATGCACCAGTCAAAGCGATTCTCGACCATATTATAGATACGATTGCGACCTGATTCTGGAATCCATTTCACTTCATCAATCGCAGCCAGCGCATCTTTACGGAAGCCTTCAACAGATGCAAACCATTGCTCGGTGGCACGAAATATGAGTGCATTTTTGCACCGCCAGCAGTGCGGGTAGCTATGAGTGAATGTGCTGTGATGTAGCAACTTACCCAATTCGGTCAAATGATTCAGAATTGGTTGATTAGCCTTTTCATAGAACATTCCCTTGAACTGACCAGCTTCTTCAGTGAAAATGCCACGTTCGTCTACCGGAGACAGAACACCCAATTTATACTTCGCACCGAGGTCAAAGTCCTCAGGACCGTGCCCTGGAGCGGTGTGTACTACACCGGTACCGGTCTCGTTGGTGACGTGACCACCAAGAACGACGAGAGAAGTTCTATCGATGAAAGGATGCTTTGTCTGTATAAGCTCGAGCTCTTTTCCGAGCGCTTCGCCAACTACTTCAATAACGCTCACTCCAGTCGTCGAAACAAAACTTTCTTTCAAGCCTTCCGACACAACAAGTATGCCGTCATTTTCGGTTCTCAAAAACTGATAATTAAAATCAGGATGGAGAGCAATACCAAGGTTGGCTGGCAGTGTCCAGGGTGTTGTTGTCCAGATAACGAAGCTCACTGTTTCTCCATCTTTTATGAATGATGGCAGCTTTGCACGCGACTGATCTGCGACATCAAATTTGACGTAGATCGAATTTGATTTATGATCGGCATACTCGACTTCTGCCTCTGCAAGTGCTGTTTCGCAGGTTGGACACCAGGAAACTGTGCGCAGACCTTTATACAAAAATCCTTTGGTTGCCATCTTACCGAAGACGCGAATTTGAGCTTCTTCAAATTTTGGTGCAAGAGTGATGTATGGATTTTCCCAGTCACCCCAAACGCCAAGACGTCTGAAATTGGCTTCCTGTCCTTTTAGATTGGACAGTGCGAATTCCTTACAGCGCGTTCTTAATTCGACAGGAGTAATCGAGTGGCGACCACCTTTTACATCTTTGAGAGCAGCGTTTTCAATTGGTAGACCGTGACTGTCATAACCAGGGACATATGGTGTGTAAAAACCTTTCTGATTTTTGTATTTGCAGATTATGTCTTTGAGAATTTTATTGAGCGCAGTGCCGATGTGGATTTTGCTGGAGCTCAAATAAGGAGGTCCATCATGAAGTACAAATTTTTCCTTGTCCTTGCGCTTTTCCATCGCCATTTTGTAGACATCGATAGAGTCCCAGCGCGACTGAATCTCAATTTCTCTGAGAGCGCTATTCGCTTTCATCGGAAATTCGGTGTGTGGCAGATTCAAACTGTAGGCCTTCTCACTCATTTTGATGCTCCAGCGTCTTCTTGACGCATCTATCTGTAAATCCCAGGGTCCCTTCTAATCAAAACGCCAGCGTCTGGCGCTGGCGGACCACAAATTCGCGGCGTGACCAACCAGCATAATTACCTGGCTAAGCTATCGTCAAGCAGCGAAGGAAGCCGGTTAATGTTTCTTATATCCTACTTTTGAACGTTTTAGTAAACTATGTAGATGAAACAGCGGCGGCAAAGAGCGAGAAGCGCCTGGTTGCCGGTTTGGAAGCCCTTCAGACATCAATCGAGATGAAACATTGAAAAATTCACGCAAAATCGCGGTCAGAGCAGCACTTGAGGCTGGCAGACTTCTCAAGGAGCGTCTCGGTGATGTTCGAACAATCGACTACAAAGAAGCCTACAACATCGTCACTGACGTCGATAAGGCTTCTGAGGCGAAAATAGTTTCGATTATCCGTGGAGAATTTCCTGATGATGACATCCTCGCCGAAGAAGGCGGCTTTACAGAAGGGGCCGGTCTAAATAGACGCTGGCTGATCGATCCGCTCGACGGAACCACTAATTACGCTCACACGTATCCTTTTTTCTCTGTATCGATTGCCCTGGAAGAAGCAGGCAAAAGGATTTTAGGAGTTATCTATAATCCCATGACCGACGAACTCTTCTGGGCCGAGCCCGGAGAAGGTGCATGGCTTAATGATGAGAAGATTTCTGTATCAGATCTAAAAGAATTAAATTCCAGCTTGCTCGCCACTGGGTTTCCTCCGGACACCGCCAAAGCAGTGCGATCCAATCTCCTGCAGTTCAAGACCCTCACAGACCGAACACATGGCGTGCGCCGAGATGGCTCCGCCGCTCTCGATCTTTGCTTCGTAGCATGCGGACGCTTAGATGGATTTTGGGAGATGAAACTGGCACCGTGGGACATTGGAGCCGGAAGTTTGATTGTTGAGGAAGCAGGTGGTCGCGTGACGAATTTATCAGGCGGACCTCTGGACATTTATTCCGGTCATATACTCGCGACCAACGGAAAAATCCATGACGATTTAACCGAAGCATTGGTCGCCATCGAAAAAGAAGATTCAAAAAAACGTCATTAGCCTTTAAGCTTCATACGGAATAGTCTTCCAACGTCCGGAAAGATGATCCTGCGCGAAATTGAGCAATTCTTGAGCTTCTGCATCGCGATTTGTCATCTGAAGCATTGTGGCAAAATCTTTCAAGACGCCCAACACATCAGCATGATAGTCACCACGCTCTTTGCGCAATACTCGCAAAGCTTCATTATACAAAGGCTCAGCCAGATCATACTTTTCTAAGACATGATACAGAAGTGCCAGTTTGTGAGTCGCCATAGCTGTCTCGATGGTATCCATACCATAGAGTTTTTGATGTTTTTCGAGCACGGAAACATAATACGGATGGCACTTTGAATAATGCGCGCGCTCATAATAATAGTCACCAAGCCGCATCTGCGCAAGCGCGGTGTGAGGGTGATCGTCGCCAACCATCTCCATCAGAGTCGCAAGCGCTCTCTGCAGTCTTTCTTCGATTGTCGGCTCAACTGACCCGGTCATAGTAAATGGTTCTCTTGCTTGGAGCTGATCTTAAAAACGTGATTACGTCTTTCGACTTCACCAAGGTCACCTTCCACATTCTACCGGCATCCCGACGATAACACACCATAAATAAGCGTGGAATTGTTCTTTCCTAGCTAGTTTTTCGCATCTTCATCAGTAGAAATACTGCAAGGAATATACCTATCGCCCACAAAATAAATCCTCCCTTTAGTCCCACGGGCATGTACGTCATCTTCAAATTATGCGATCCAGGTGAAAGTTTAAGCCCGCGCATGACACCATTGGTCTTATAGATCGTGATTTCCTTTCCGTTATCAGTACAAGTCCACCCCGGAAAGAAAGTTTCAGAAACAACAAGCAGCCCTTCAATTTCATTAACCAGCTTTATTTCAACTGAATTCACGTCTGGTCGAGAAAATTCAACTTTTACATCATCGTAAGTAAGATCTTTTCGCTCAGGCAGGAGTGCCTCCGGACTCTCGACGGATGCGGTTTTTCGAGGATTGTATGAATGTTGGGTCATGACGCGACATGCTTCAGAAATATCTTTAGCAAGGCGAGTCTCGTATACAAAATATGCTGGCGGCAACGCTCGCGTATTTTCATATACGCGCACCATTTCCGGTGTGGTTTCGCTTACTAGTTTGAAATGACGATGATGTTCTGGAGTTGAATGGGTATTCGGCACGTCTGGGATTTCGAAACGCTTTAATATCAGT
>JACMKL010000476.1 GCA_014380105.1 Candidatus Melainabacteria bacterium | reverse complement strand
CGCCCAGAAAATTGATGAGGCATCCATTGCCCTGATTTCGTTTATCGAAACAAGCTCGGAAAAAGATCAACTTGGCCCCCTTAAACTCCTATTTGAAACAGACACTGATGTAAACCGACTTACTCAGTATTTTGAAAAGTGGTTAACAAAATCGAATGAGCCCGCCGTCAGGAGCTTTTTGGTTCGAAGTCTCGGGCAACTATTTCTGGAACTTCGCGACTTTCGTTCTGCCGCAGCGGTTTACGACCAGGGCGGTCCTGCGGGTGAATTTCTCATCGTGTCGGGACGGCTCCATTTGCTTTTGGGGAATGCCGACGAAGCACGAAGTCGATTTGCAATGGTGCTTGGCTCTAGTGACAAATCTTTGGTGGAACATGCGGCAAGCGGACTATCTTGGATCTACTGGTCTCAAGGGGATCCAAAGAAAGCTTTTGAGATTGTAAAAAATCAAACTGGCGCGGCATCGTTAACCCTTCAGTGCCTTATTGCAAGAAGTCTTGGTCAAACAAAAGACGAGCTCGCCGCAATAGAGCGCCTTCGAACAAGCTATCCGCGCTCAGTGTGGCTTTCTTTGGTCGACAACCACAATGATCCCGCGATGCAGATAGATTCGCTCCTCTTAGTGTTGACAGGTATTGGACCAGCGGCGGGCGGGACAATTCGACCTGTTGCGCCTGTCTCAATAGCCGGGGCAGGTTCTAGTCAATAGCCAGAATAACTATCAAGAGTTGAATCAACAGCATCTAAGGGAATTCAGGTTGGAACCTTCAAATCCGCGGCAAACGCAAAAAAGCTTTCTGACAAACTGATGGCGAAGGGCTTCATGACTCAGGTAGAAGAAGAAAAAGGTTCAGCAAGCACGTGGAAGGTAACGGTTCTTGTGCGCCCCGGTCAGGATACTCAGACTTTGCTGATCCAGCTCAAAGATGCGGGTGTAGAGGGTTTTCTGATATTCTGATTATTGGGTGCTATCTGCCAACGATTGTTCTAAAATGAGACTTTCACCGCCGAGTGGTGCTACGCCACTAATCCCAATATGTGCCTGTTGAAGCGTCAGAACTCGCTTTCCTGCGGGACCGTCGACTTCTTCGAGTTTTGCGATGTAGTAACGCGCTTCTTTTGCGATACCACGAGAATCGAGAAATTTGAACTCCAATACCGTGTCATTCAACTGGTAACTCAGAAAAACACCTTGGCGCTTGAGGCTTTCCGAGCGCCACGTAAAACGAGGCGAGGCAAAAACCAGTTCGACGCCCGCGTCGCTTTTGAAAAGGCCGCTTAGAATCAAACGGTTAATAGTGACACTTCGGTACGATTTGCTCACGAAGCTGTCCTCAAGCTCATCGCGAACCCGAATGAAATCGCCTTTCCAGTCGTCGCGATCCTGAAAGAAAAACGTCAAGACATTGACTCCCTTTGCTTGGATAATGGCGAGGCTTTGCTGTGACCGGAAACTCTCATTCACTAGATATGCCTGAACGACGCCGCCGTAAACGGGCTTGTGCGAGCTTTGCCATTCGTGGGATTCCATGCGGTCACCTTCAACCATACGAATAGTGCGCGCTTCGGGATCAAAAAAGAGTAGTTGCACAATATTCTTTTTTCGCTGGTTTACGTAGGTATGTACCCACGCACCCGATAGAAACTTCTTTTCGAAATCCGCGACCGAGCCTTTGTACAGCGTGTCCAAGGCGGCTTCTTGAACGCTCGAACCCGGAATTCTGGCCGTAGATGCCACGACGTACTGGCCCACAGAACCGGTTTCAGTTGAGCTTCGCCATCGATAGCTAGTCTGAACCATATCGAGCGAATTCTGGCTTTCCAGATCTTTTGACTGGGCCACGATATCAAGGCTTGCCGTCGCACGTGGCCCAAGCGCTGCGCGAAAACCTTCACCATTGTTTGCTATTTCCGCCGCATTAGAATCCGTTGGTCGTTGCACTTCGACGCTGATATCTGCATTGATGCTCAGAATTGATACAAAGTGCAGGGGAAATGCCGATGAACTAATTTTGAAGATGTCGAGGGTCTGTTCCCCATTTTTATTGACACCTTGGCCAACAAGTTCAGGCAGGCCGTCCGAGGTGACGTCAGTTACTCGGACATTGAACGTTTTGATGTTAGTAGCCCGCGTTGGTCCTTGCCAAGTATTGCCCCAAACCCCATGATTTGCATCAAAATCGACGATCAACAGCCGTAAAAGGTCGTCAGGGTCGCCTTTGAGCTTAAAAACAAGTACCTGCTCGAGGCTCAGGTCATCGTCAATATTCAGGTTATGTGCGCTTTGTAGGATCTGGCCGGGTTCGAGCTTAATCTTTAGGTCCACCTGACTTGCGCTATCACCTGCCGAAAGACTGTTGGTGTTACCCGCGTCAAGCCGAATGCCAGGCCCAGCCTTCGGAACTATGAGATCACGATTCAGCGCAATACTTGCACTGGGCGTTGAGGTTTCAGGCGAACACGCGGCAAGGCATGTAATAAAAAAAACGAGAACCAGGTTGAGGTTTGAAGACGATGCGCGAAACAGTTGGCAATTCAGTGAACGAGGCATTGGCCTGGTAGTATGCCGTAATTTACTTAAAAAATCCAGCGTATCAACATCATCGGCATAGTCAATAAGGCCGGGCAGCTGTGTTTGTCCGAAAGGCACTGTGCAAAATGCCTCATTGCCCACAATGCATTGAAGTTTTTCTCGCTCTTGAATAATGGTGTTTATCAAACTGTCTTCTGAATTATAATATTGATAATATAATACCGCAATAGGGGAGACTAGTCTATCACTCTCTTGCAATAGCAAATAACCAGTATCAAGGTGTTGTACTTGATTGACTAATAGAATAGCTTTTTGATAATCGTAGTTGTTATTGTATTTGTGATGATGAATTACATCTTCATATTTTTTCCATTGATCTAACAGTAATGGAATTTCAAAATTTTGAGGAATAAAAAGTTTGGAAACGTTTCGGCAGCCCAAACCAAAATAACTGAATACATCTTCCCCCAGTTTACTGATATCTTCTTTACTTTCTCTACCAGTAAGCACGGCACATGAGGTGCGATTTTTTCTAATTATGTGAGCGTACTTGCCAAAGTAATGATGAAAATAGCGCGCAGAATTATCACTTCCAGTAGCAATGACTGCATCAAAGTTTTTAAGCGGGCCGTCAATGATTGAGTAGCGATTCTCGAAATCTGGCGCGATTGCAATTAGTTCTTGCAAGAGATTTTTTACAAGAATACCGTCTTTAGAACTTAGCTTAATAATGGCATGATGGCCGCTTATTAATACACATAACAGATCATGAAAACCAACCATCGGCACATTTCCAGCCATCACAATAGCTACACGCTTTTGGTTGATGGTTACAAAATTGTAGGCCTGTGTCCAATTGACCAAAGCACTTTCATTTAAAAAATGCGTAATTCCAGCGATGGCTTTTTTCACTGAATCAGGTGTAAACCAAGGATTTTCGGATTTGGCAGCAAAGCACCAGGATTCCAGTTTGTCGGGGGACATAGTTAGCAGTACTTG
>JACMKL010000475.1 GCA_014380105.1 Candidatus Melainabacteria bacterium | reverse complement strand
TTGCGCGGTGTGCCGTAATAATTCCCTGCGAATTCAGCGGATTCAATGAAGTGCCCGCGCTCTTTCATTTGCTCGAAAGATTCGCGGTCAGTGAAAAAATAGTCGACACCTTCCTGCTCAGCCATGCGCAGCTTGCGTGTGGTGACCGAAACTGACCGGGTCAGCCCCGCCACATCGCCCAATACTCGCGCCACGACTGTGCCTTTACCGACACCTGATGGTCCGGACAGCACGATTAACGCTCCATCACCCGTATGTTGGCGGGTTTTGCCTAACGCGGCAGCTTCAGAGGAAGCTTCCTTGCTCTTACTTGCGGGCATTCCAGAGACCTCTTTGTCACTCATGCTGGTGTAGATGGTGCTCTTCAGTTGGCAGAGTGAGATTCATAATGTCACTCCACTTTTTTGCTAAATTGTCCCTTATTAAAACCTAAACGAGAACAGCCATGCAACCGTTCGATGCCCTGACAATTCAGGCAGTGCTAGACGAAGCGAAACCGCTTTTGCTCAACCGGCGCGTGGACCGGGTATTTCAGCTGGGCCGAGACGAAGTCTTAATTTCTTTGCGCTCAAAGGCCGGGATGGTTTTTCTGCTGCTTTCGGCGCATGCCACTTATGGTCGCATATGCCTGATGAAAGGCGCTCCAAGCGAAACAAAGAACGAACGCGCCCCTCAAAATAATTCCAATTTTGCAGTTTTATTGAGAAAAACTCTAACCTCAGCAACTCTTGTTCACATTGAGCAACTTCCGGGCGAACGAATTGTCGATTTCGTTTTTTCTTGCACGGACGAAGTCGGAACTGCCTCACACAAAGTTTTGACCGCCGAGGTCATGGGTCGCCATAGCAATCTGATCTTCTGGGACAAGGCTCGAGAAAAAATCGTGACGGCGTCCCACCTGGTCACCAAAGAGATGAGCCGACAACGCGAAGTGGCTCCAAATCTAACTTACGTGCGCCCGCCTGGTCAGGAAAGAACAAATATTTTCAAAGTAGAAGAAACCGACTTCAACACTAAGTGGTCAGAATTAGCCAACGTCAAGCCCAACGAAAGCGCCGAGAGCAGCACTCAGCCTGCGGCTTCCACAATTGAGCAGTGGCTTGTTCAAACTTACACAGGCTTGGGTCGCAATCTCTCAGAAGAAATTATCGCCTCCAGCGGAGTCAAAAGCGTTATAAAGGACGCAGTCGCTGATGCCGATTCAGCAAAAAAATTGTGGACTACAGTGGCAAATTTGCGTCATCCGGCTGCTTTCAAACCGGCAATGCGCAACGATCTTTCTCGCTATACAGTGCTATCTCTAATGCCGGAAGTGCAGGGCTCTGGGGGTGAAACATCTGGGTCGGGCGAGTGGAAACATTTCCACGCCGTCAACGACATGGTCGATGAATACTATGCAGCAGTTGAAGCGCGAGAACAATTTCAGCAACTGCGCGAGCGCCTCAAAAACGAATTACGCTCCGAATTGGACAAACTGACTTCGCGTCTCGGCACCGCTTCTCAGCACGTAAAAAGTGATGACCACTTAAGCGAGATGAAACGCTCAGGCGATCTGGTGCTCGCCCATCTATCGTCAATTGAGCCTGGACAGACAGATTTGGAAATTGAAAATCTGTTTTCTGAAAGTGGCGAAAAATTGACCATCAAATTAAATCCTAATCTGACGCCATCACAAAATGCGCAATGGTTTTATCGTCAATTCTCAAAATCTCGCAATCGCCAGAGCGCAGCCAAACTGGCTTTTGATGAAGCGGAAAAGAAACAGGAAGTAGTCGATCAACAACAAAAACAGCTCGAAGCCGCTAAGACAATTGACGAACTAAAAGCTCTACGTGAGCTGATTATTGGCAGAAAGCCGAATACAAACATTCAGCAAAAGCCTCAAGTCGTCGACAAAAAGAAGTCGAAGCAAAAGATGCTCAGCGTCACCTCTTCCGACGGATGGACAATTTACGTCGGACGCAATCGCCACGAAAACGATCAATTGCTTTCAAAACTTGCACAGCCTAACGATATTTGGCTGCATAACTTAGGACAGGGCGGAGCCCATGTACTAATTCGTGTTCCGGCATCAAAACAGGAGCCACCGCTCAGCACATTGAAGGAAGCCGCTCACGTAGCTGCAAGACTCTCCAAAGCCTCATCAGGTAGTAAGGTGCGAGTTGTATATACGCAGTGCAAATTCGTCAAAAAATTAGGCAAAGACAAGCCTGGTCAAGTTCGCTATGAAAACGAAAAGACTCTCGAAATAGATACGTCAGAACCGATGCCGAAATGCATGCGGCAGCTATTCAGTCACTAATTACATTTTGCGGAAAAGTGCAACGACCACGCCTTGAACGTGCAGTCCGTCTCCTGCGCCAACAAAGATTGGCTCGAGCTGACTGTTAGCGGGTTGCAATCGGAAACCGCCATTTTCTTTGAATAAACGCTTAAGAGTAGCGGTGCCATCGCCAAGCAATGCCACCACAATTTCACCGTTGCGCGGAGAAGGATTTGGCTTGATGATGACGAAATCGCCGTCGCAAATGCCATCTTCAATCATAGAATCGCCTTTGACTTTCAAGGCAAAGCAATCGCTTCCGGCATATTGGCTATCCATCGCCAGGTATTCGCCATGGTCTATTGCATCAATAGGTTGACCGGCGGCGATCATTCCTGCCAGAGGAATACCGTGAGGCTCAGGAAGATGTTCTTCGTATTCAACGTCGACAATGGTTTCAGTGATTCTGCCACCGCTTATAGTGGCTGTAGAAGACAAAACTCGAATGGAGCGATTGAGGCCTGGCTCCCAATGAACGAAACCCTTCTTCTTTAAGGCGGCGACATGTTGGTGGACGGTCATGCGATTGCGCAGACCGAGAGCTTTAGCAAGTTCAGCAAGAGTGGGCGGATATCCGCATTCTTCGGTAAGCTCTACGATTGAGCGGATTACATCACGCTGCCGGGGCGGTAAACATTCCAGGTCCGGAATCATAAATTCTCCTTGCATTGCCTAAAATATCCACTACTTGTCTACGAGTAGCTCCCGGATACATACGTAAGTATAGTACCAGAATTTACTACTGTCTAGCCCCCAAGTTAAGTGTCTGTAGTAGAGATTCGAAACAGTCGTGACAGATACATATTTGAGTCGCAGACAGATCCCCCACAAATCAGATTTTTGGAAAGCACTTCCATTACACTCGTAGCCCAAATCCCCAATTCTGATGCCGCCCTGTCGTAAAATCTTGCCTTCATCAAGTTTCCGTGGGAGTACTGTAAATGAAGAAATTACTCGTGTTGGCCGCCGCGTTGACATTGATTGGTTCATCGGCATTGGCTGATGGAGACAAGGGCAAAAGAGAAAAACTAGCTAAAATCGACAAGAAAGCTGCTGAAGCGATTGCCGTCAAAGAATTTCCAGGCAAAGTCGTCGATATTGACATTGAGAAAATGAGAAAGAAGCCTTATTCGCT
>JACMKL010000474.1 GCA_014380105.1 Candidatus Melainabacteria bacterium | reverse complement strand
GCGCTTCACCACTTCCATGAATTTTCGTCTGACCAAAATACCGCAGCCGCAGAAAGCCAGGATCACGAGCCCCAGACCGTTATAAGAGAAAAGCTGGTCAATCGGGACTGGGAGAGGGATCGGCATGCCCGGCATTTTCATGCCTTCCGGATCAACCGAGGCCAGGAGCATGGCGAACGTACTTATATAGAGGAATAAACCGACCATGTGAGGAATGGATTTGGGAAGAAACACCTGGGAATTGGCGATGGCATTGGAATATGGAAGTTTATTGGCAAGCGCGACATACCACTGCCCGGAAAATACAGATTCGAGAAGAGTAAAAAGTCTTGAATAAAATTTGCGCCCAACTTCAAATAAACCGATCCCGGTAGCGACCGCCATACCCATGGAAATTCCACTTTGCCAGGGGTTATGTCCGAAGTCGATGGCGCCCCCGACAGCAATTAAACACTCGACGACGAAGGTGAATCCGATTATGATCCGAAGTAGCCACTCAAGCCAGGGACGAGTGGTCGCGCCATGCGCCATTAAGCCCAGAATTCCACATGCAAAGACTACAAAAAAATCCGCCAAGTTCAGCCTCTTTAAGTATTTGAATTACGCGAAATTTTTAGAAACTTCAGCGATTTTAATCTTTCCTATCGTGATATTATATTGTCAAGGTCCGCTTCTCTGCTTATCTTCTATCATAGTCAGATCGTGACAATAAAAGAGACAGGCTGTAGGATCCCAAAAGTTCGGAGGTAACAAAGCAAAAAATGAAAACTCGTAAATTTCTCAGTGCAGCAGTGTTAGCCAGCGTCTGTGGATTCGGATTGCTCGCGACATCCAGTTTAGCTAGTGGACCAATCATCTTGGGCCCTACTACAGCGCCAAAGTTGGC
This sequence comes from Candidatus Melainabacteria bacterium, assembly GCA_014380105.1. Taxonomy (GTDB): domain Bacteria; phylum Cyanobacteriota; class Vampirovibrionia; order Obscuribacterales; family Obscuribacteraceae; genus QKMZ01. The sequence goes on along the minus strand of JACMKL010000474.1, from coordinate 3,373 downwards.
TCCAACCGTTACAACGGTGCCAGCCAACGTTCAAGCTCTAAAACTTTACCGCGAAGTGCGTTCTTTCTGGCTCTCGAGAGCGATAGTCAGATAATCGCAATCTAACTTCAGCGTGTTATTGCCTTCGGATTTTGAAGCGGGTCGCCACTTGGCGATCCGCTTTTGCTGTACTTGGAACAGCTCATCCATTCGAATGTGCCAGTATAGATAAAGCAGCTAAGAACCCTCGAAAAAATATTCAGAGCGCCAACATATCGCGCAACGAATTCCTGGCTCTCCGTGGAGCTTTGGGGGGTTGGTAGTATAGTTTATTTCATATGCTGCTCGGGCATATAAATATGGGATGTCATAGATTTTTAGCCCTTCCCATTTACTAATTGACAGACTGGAGGAAACCCTGTGGACGAAGCTCGATTTCGTACGGGCGCGATAGGCGCCCCCGGGACGTTGCCATTCTCCGGTGTTTCAACCTTCCAGGCGCCCCCAAGCGCCCCAGAATCTCCTGTTGTTGAAGAGAAAGAAGTTATCTCCTCCACCGGACCGACGGGCAATGAGAGCAAGCCAGCGAAATCTGAGTCGCCTGCACCATATCCGTGGATTCTCAATCCGACTATCGACATGCTATTTAGCTGCGGTGGTGCATTCTGGATCATTTACCTCGGTCTTTCATTGACTGGCATGCAAGCCAATTTCACGTCCACGCCTGCTGCCGGCTGGTTCTTTTTCGTCAGTATCGTCGGTTTGCATCTCTTCGGTGATAGTCACCAGCCAGCCACTCTCATGCGGGTTTATGGCAGCAAAATCACCCGCGATGCCCTTGGTGTGCCAGTTGCCATCGTCGGCGTCATCTCGCTTTTTGCAGGACTTTCGACTCTTCTCATTCCTGCCACCACCGTATTTTTCATCAAACTAATTCTTGCCTGGGGCTTCCAGCACCAACTCGCTCAGTCCTACGGAATCGCGCTTGTTTACTGCTATAAGCGAAAATTCTACTTGAGCAAAGTCGAGAAAAACATCATGTTTGCAATGGTGCAAGCGACGATTGTTTTCCTCTGCGTGCGAATGCTTTCGATCAAAGACTTCGGCATGCTCACCATCAACGCCTACGATGTGCAGTTCTGGGCGATTCTTCCTGAGTGGACTTTCACTGTTTCATTGATTGCCTTGCAAGTGTCAGTATTGGCATTCGCTGGAATGGTGGTTAATAAATACGTCAGAGAGAAAAAACTATTCCCACTGCCTGCGATGGCTACCATCCTCACTCTCACCTTGATGCCGCTTATCGCTGGCGACAAATTTTCCATAATCTGGTACATGTTCTCGCAATGGTTCTTCCATTCAAGCCAATATCTCGTTATCACGTCCGCCTTCTATTTCAAAGAGAAAGGGCTGCCTGAGAACGTTCCACTCAATGAAATCGGACGCATGCTCTGGACTAGAGAATCAGCGAAGTATTTCGGTTTGATTTTCGGAGTAGGCTTTTGCACAGCGTACTTGCTGCCCAATTTCATGTTCGATCAGGGCGTCGCCACTAAGGGTGTCTGTTTCGCATCAATCTGGGTGCTTATCAATTTCCAACACTTCGTCACTGATGCATTCATCTGGAAGCTCAGAGATCCGCAAATTCAGAAATTGTTGGTTTCCTAATTCGCCTTCGGCTTTTCAATTTGCAAACTGCGAGTATGCTCTAAATTACGCTCGTACACTTGCTTTCGGTAGTCTGAAGTAAGAATTTTCTCGAGCCACACATATAAGCAAATAAACAAATAGCGACTGCCCATCTCCTGGATTTTGAGCTTGCTAATTCCTTCCTGACGATTGCGCCAAGTAATTGGAATGGTCGCCCAACTGTAATCGCGCACAATCGCCTTGAGCGGAATTTCGATGGTGAGATTGAAATGTGGGGAGATAAAAGGGGAGCATCCTTCGATCACACGCCTGCGGTAAGCCTTGAAGGCGTTAGTAATATCGTTGTGCGGCAAACCGAAAAGCACCTTGATAAACAAATTCGCCATGCGATTAAGCACAAGCTTGTGCATCGGATAATCAATGACGCCACCACCGCGAATAAATCGACTACCGAAGACGCAGTCATAGCCCTCATTGAGCTTATCCCAATAGCGCACCACATCTTTTGCATCGTCTGAATTGTCAGCCATCATCACAACAAGACTATCTGCGGTGGAATTATTCATCCCCCAGATGACCGCGCGCCCAAAACCATGAGGGCCGAGGTTTTTAGTGGGACGGAGAGTGGGAATTTCCGACATCAAATTGTTCAAAATTTCCCAGGTGGAATCCGTGCTGCCATCATCTACAACTACAATTTCATGAGGAATTTTTTTGAGATTCAGTTCCAGATAAAGGTGGCGCACAGTTGATTCAACACAGCCCTCTTCGTTGAGAGCTGGTATCACAACGGCGATACTATTTACTGGTCCCTGGTCAGGTTTGCTTGATTTCATACTGCAGAAATTTTTAGCCAATCAGGATTTTTATCAGCGTGGTCCGCAATCTCTATCAAAATTTCCGTCATAGATACCGACGCTTTGAAATCCCAATTGGACTTCGCCAAACCACTGTCCATAACAACCCATGGTACATCAAGCTGACGATCTTCCTTCACGGAAGCGATCTCCAGAGCACCATATCGAGCTTCGCACCAATTGGAAAGCTGTCTCAGTGACATCGCATTCTCGGCACCGCCGCCTACATTTATAAGTCTGTCTTTTTTCGCGTCGCCGGACTCCATCTGTTTTTCCACGAGCGAAGCTAAATCACGTGGATGTAGGCAATCTCTATATTGATGTCCCGTGCCACCAAATCCGATATAACGCAATGGCTGTTTGCTGCGAAACGCATTTATCCAGTACGCAAAAATACCCTGATCCGGACGCCCGAATTGTCCAGCTCCGGCAAGAACACCGCATCTATTGATCCAGACTGGCAATTGGTAAGTCTCAGCGTATTCCAACGCCAAAACTTCCGAACACAATTTCGTACTGCCGTAAATTGAAATTGGTGCAGCGGTCGAAAAGGCTTCACGGATGCCAGCGGAAGAAACATGCGGCACTGAATTCTTTTTATCGTCAACAAGAAAAGCGTGGTCTGAGGTGAGCAGAGGTATTTTCTGCAATTCAGCTATCGAATACACACGGCTGGTGCTCAATAAAATGAAGCCTGCTTTGCGCCTGCGGGCGTATTCGAGCATGTTTACAGTGCCGTAGAGATTATTCTCAATAACCTGCTTTACGGATGAAACACCATCAACTCCCGCGAGCACCGACGGCCCGTGACCTCAGGACGCGCCCGAGTCGGCGGTTCGTGGAGTTCGGCAGTGGGCGGATCGGCGCTGGCAGGCGCGCAGATCGTG
>JACMKL010000473.1 GCA_014380105.1 Candidatus Melainabacteria bacterium | reverse complement strand
TGGATTGGGGCAGTACCAGGCTAGCTTTAATTCGCCCGCCGTATCAAAGCATAGAACAAGCGCAGACGGCGATTGATTTTGCGCGCAGCAAATTAGGCACCAAATATGACCCTTCCTTCCGCGAGCACACAGGGAATTGCAATGGTCTGGTTGCAAGCGCATTAGCCCACTCTGGCATTGATGTTGAGGTCAGCGAATGTTACGGACGACAATTATTTCCCGCAGACAGTTTTTTTAAAATCATCGGCGCTCGCACTGTTTGGTCAAGCGATTATAGTCGCCAAACTAGAACTAGTGCCGCAACGCCAAAAAGTTAACGGAAACTTGCGCGACGTTTTTATGACATCAAAGGTTGAGCAGTTTTGACATTGCGAATTTCGTGAAACATCCTTTGCGGCCCATCATTTTGAGACGGTGGATGCCCTGGTCTTCAATTCATCAGACTCTGCTAAACGTCCGGTAAGCGACAATACTCCTGCCAATTTCAAAAGGCATTGCTTGTACAGATAAGGGTTGGCTGAGCCTTCTTTGAGAATGACCACAGCCTTTCTCAGATAATTTTCTGCTTGCTCACGGTTGCCGGCATCCAATTGCGCATCCCCAATGTCTTTTAGCAACTCGGCCAGAGCCGGGCTGCTACTGCCATATAGTCTCTCGGCGATTTTCTGGGCGGACAGATAGGCAGTTAGTCGCTGGTCGTTTTTACCGCAGAGAGCATAGGCCTCCGCGAGCTTTTGCAAACGACGCATCTGCGCAAACGGTTCGTCACCTCTTTCATTGATTGCAATTGCACGCTTCAGGAGTGGAATTGCTTTCTCGACTGAGACTTTATCATGCGCATAGCAACTAGCGATGATGCTAAGCAGCGCACTGAGAGTCCAGTAATCCTTCACTTCCTTCTTCTCGTTTTCTCGCAAAGACTGGTCTGCTTGAGCCAGACACTGCGAGAAATCGCGCTTATAAAGTAGGAGGAAGGCCCTTAAAGTATTGAGATTATTGTCTTGTGTTTTCTCAAGGATATCTTGAGCCAGCTGCGCATAGTGGTTCGCCTTTTCCGACTCATGCATCGAGTTGTATAGTTCTGCAAGCTGAAAGCAAATAGCACCAGCTGTGACACTATTCGACTCAGGTCCACCGGCGAGTTCCAACTCTTTCTCGAGTGCCTGTACCGCTTTCTCAACGTTGCCGTGCATCTGGAAGAAGTGAGCGGCATCGCTCAAATACTCGGCACGTTCAAGCGGCGGAACAGAGGTTGAAGTCTTCAACAATTCTTCTGCAGATTCAAAACACTTCTCGGCAAGGTCCGGTTGACTGGTGGCTAAATATGCCAGAGCTAAAGTATGTAGTAAACGCCCATAGAGTGGATGTTTCTCACCAGTCAGTTGTTTGCAAACGGTTCGTGTCTCTCTTAAAATCTCCAAACAGCGCATCGCATTCGGTCCGGTGATGACGGTAAACAGGTGAGCTTCCTGTTTGCGCACCAACAATTGCCTACAGTCACCGATGATCACGGCAATCTTGCGTTGAAGTTTGAGCCTCCGAGCCTCTCCATCAGCCCCTTTCGGCAAAGTCTTCAGTGCCTTCTGGACTTCAGCGAGATCGCTCTGGGCAACTGCAACAATGCGATAAGTGCGCAAAGCAATTTTGGTGTCCTCTGGCGAGCTTGACAGTTGCGAAGAATATTCCGTGACCTTCGCCTGATCACCGAGCACAGAACTCAAGTCTATTAGTTCCTTCAACGAAGCCGCAATGCGCGGCTGTGAGCCCGACCGCTGCGCTTGTTTGAGTCCCCAGGTCAATAGCATCTCCGCACGAGGATAATCGCCTGTGTCGAACGCACGCTGCCCATCGTAATTAATTTCAGGCCAACGCTTGACACTCTCCTCGGAGTTATGCGTATCGAGGGCATGCCAGAGACTGGCACCACCAATCGTCATACTGACCAGGAACATCAGCCAGAACGTAGACGCAGGCATACCACGACTTTTCTTCGCTGCCGCGCGGCTAAAATTGAGATTGATCATGGCCTTCAGTGTGCCAAAACCAGCAGAACCATCGGTGAGACCAATCTTCGCAAGCGCTTCATCGAACTCTTCGGCAGTCTGATAGCGCTGTTCGGGCTCTTTTGCCATAGCTTTAAAGAGAACTGAGTCAAGCTCGATGGCATGGGCGAGATCTTTACGACGAGAGCTAATTGAAACAGGCTGTTCGTGCATGTGTTTTTGAATGGTCTCAAAGGCGGTTGGGCCCTGAAACGGTGGCGAGCCCACAAATATCGCGTACATGACGCAGCCGAGCGAATAGATGTCCGCACGATGGTCAAGCTTTTTGCCCTGGCATTGCTCCGGGCTCATGTAGAGCGGGCTACCGAGGATTTCGCCGGACTGTGTAAAGTCCAAAACGTCAGCATTATCGGCCTGGAGTATTTTGGCGATACCAAAGTCGACTATCTTTACGATTTCTTCGTGGTCCTTCGTCTGCTCCATCAGAATGTTGGCTGGTTTGAGATCTCGGTGGACAACACCGTTTTCATGAGCATGTTTGAGTGCACTGCAAATTTGCCGGAGAGCTTTAATACCACGCAGAAGACTCAATGCGCCATCGTCAGAGATGACTTCTGCAAGTGAGGAGCCTTCAATGTATTCCATCACCAAATATGGTGGCATAGTCTGAGTACTAAAATCGAATACGGTCACAAGATTCGGATGATGCAAGCGGCTGATTGTTTTTGCTTCCTGTTGAAAGCGCAACATGTCCTGCATAGTGTGTCCGCTCTGAAGCGGCATCATCTTGATTGCCACGTTCCGACCAAGGCTGAGGTCACGCGCCTGATACACCACGCTCATGCCGCCAACTCCGAGGCGTTTTACGATGCCATATTTACCGTCGAGGATTTCACCGACGAGCGAGTCGGCAACAACATTGAGCGGCTGGTCGGAGCTGCGCATGTTCTCACCAAGCCGATTCATGGTCACGGTGCCGGCGTTTTCGGGATCAGGGTCATTCAGTGGCTGGACGCCCTCGGAAGCGCCCAACGGCTCTGAAGAATTTTCCGCGTTCTCGTCAGGCTCCAAGCGGCTTCCTTTCCAGCAATCAAAACAAATAAGTGACCGATAAAGAGATTCTAGTTAAATACATGTTTTGTATGCCCATCAGGCAAGCGATCTAAGCCTCCTACAAGTAATGCACTCAAGGTTTTATGAGATCGTCGGATAAGCTATTTTGACATTGCGTATTTCATGAAACAATTTTTGCAGTTCGGGAATGCTCAAATCTGATACCAGAGGTGACGCCTTGTCAGATGAAATTGCTGCGCTAAAATGTGAGTTGTATTCGTCGTCAAAAAATAGAAAATCCTTTTCAAAAGCCTGGGCAAGGAGCCACTCCAAGCCATTTGAGCAGAGCAATTGAAATGCAGCAAAAAACAAAGCAGGTAGTCGCAATCGAGGGTTCAAATCAGCGTCTACGCGATGAAAGCTTTTCTCCAATGCCTGATTTTGAGACGAAGATTGAGAGCGCAAGCCCTCCACTTCACATAATCTGAGAATGATTTCGAGGTCCTGATTTTTCACGCCATACGCGGAGGCCACCACCGCCTCCACAATTGCCCTATAACGAGCTCTCTGTGACGGTTGCAGGATTGAGAAAGGATTTTCTTGATGAGAAACTGTGCGAGATTGGTGAACCAAATCACCAAAATTAACGGCGAGAGCAGGATGAAGGCTCAACAATTCAACTAAACGAACGAAACTTACATTTTTTGCCAATTCATTGAGGCGAGGCAAAGCACTTTCTTGCAGAATAAACCAGTTGAGATTGTTTGAAGACAATCTCATTCGCAGCGTGAAGTCGAAAACCAAACTGTTCATGCATGCGGCAAGTGCAAAAATACAATTGCTGCTAGCATACATTTTCTGCGAGCTCTCAACGACGAAGTCGAGCACCGGCACAGAGTTCGCGCACGGCCAATCTCCTATAACGCTAGAGATGAAAGTGCGTGAATTAGTGGCGGCACCCACCGCTAAATAGGCTAGCTTCGAACCACGTACTGGTTGCATTTGAAGATAATCAGAAAGCCTCATCAGATACTGCGGACTAATTTGCTTTTCAGTAAATGCCAAATCATTCCAGATAGCACGTCGCCCTTTCCCTTCTGACCAGCCTTTCTTAGCCCAATCAAACTGACCGATCATACGACCTTCATAGAGTGGCAAGAAAACTTCCGAGATGTCGTCGATAGCAATGCCAGTTTTTCCATCTGACGAAGGCACCACAGTGCCGAAATTTGAGGAATCAAACTGATCAGCCGGACGCCAATTCCCTCTTATCCAGTCTCCAAAACAATCGAGCACAAAGCCAGACTCAACGGCCCGGTCGCGCTCCACAAATAATTTCGAATCATTTGTCATATCAAATTCACGTCTGAAAGCGATGTGAGCACTAGTCTCATCATCCACATAATGCGGATCGCTCAGACGAATATTTTGATGCGCCATCCTT
>JACMKL010000472.1 GCA_014380105.1 Candidatus Melainabacteria bacterium | reverse complement strand
GCAGACACAGTCTGGAAGGACGCGGTCGAAAAAAATCAGGAGGCGATACTAAAGAGTAAAGACTTAATTGAGCTGTCGGCGTCGATAAACAAAGCTATAGCAGAACTAAAATCCAGCCACTGCCAATTCGTCACGATAAATGATGAAACATTCTTTTTTCTGCACTCGTTAATGGGTGAAGATATCCCCGAATTTAAAAAAAATGCAGAGATTGATTTCAGCGGTTTTGTGACAGGTGGAGTGGGGTTTGAAAAGGACCGCGTACGCTACATATTAGATGGGTCAAGCGCAAAAAAAACAGCCCTGAAAGTTGGGGACAGCATACTGACTGTCAACGACGAAAAATATCTTGGTCAGGTAAACTTTCTAGGATTAGCAGGTACGACAGCAAAGCTTAGTATCAACAGTGGTGGCACCAAGCGTACAATCGATTTGCCGATCAAATATCAAAATCTTTATAGACAGTATGCGCGGGCTGTTAAAAGGAGCGCATATTTAGATGACGTTGACGGTCACAAAATCGCTTATGTCCACCTTTGGTGCGGAGGCTCCGATCCACAAGAGAAAATGGCGAGTGCAATAACTTCACCACTCTTCGAACAATCAGAAGGTTTGATCCTCGATCTGCGAGATGGGTACGGTGCTTGCTCTCTCGACGCTCTAGACTGTTTCTACCGCCCCATTTCGGCTTATCCTGAATTCACTGCCACCGACAACAAAGGCAAAACTGTTAGTTACCAAATGACATATGATAAGCCGGTAGTGGCAATAATTAATGGTGGCTCCCGCAGTGGCAAAGAAATGCTTGCTTATTCTCTCAAGAAGACCAAACGTGCCCAACTCGTTGGAGAAAAAACGGCAGGTTATTTTCTAGGTGGTCGGCTTTTCAGTATTAACCCCCGCTGCGCTCTTTACCTTGCCATTAGTGATTGCAAAGTTGATGGTGTTCGACTTGAAGCGAACGGTGTTGCTCCAAATATTGAAATACATAATGAAAAGACATCGGACAGCGATAAGCAACTCGAACTTGCCCGCACCGAACTAATCAAGCGCTTAAAAAATCCCCTCACGAAGTCCTCACCTGAAAATCCTAGTATGTAGGCCTGGCTTGCAATAAGGGGGAATTGAGGCAAATAAGAATTGCTAAGGCGCAATTAAAGATAAGCTCAACTACTTATATGGCTGACATAATGTGCAGATGTTTTCCGGGAGGATTTTCAAGATGAAATCACCGAGTGGCTCACTTTTTGCTCGCTCGCTATTTACTGCTCTGGCATTTGTTGCACTGACTTCGACTGCTGGTATCAGCGCCGATGCGTCTCAAGAAAGCGTTCGCAACGCTGAAAACTTGATCAAAAGCGGCAAGTATTCAGAGGCAGTCAGCAAGCTCGACACAGCTCTGAAAGCAAATCCGCAAAGTACCAAAGCATTCGTCAATCGCTCATTAGCAAATGATGCGCTTGGTCGCTACAAAGCAGCGATTGCAGATGCCACTCGTGCAATTCAGCTCGATTCCAAATTGGCAACTGCGTACATCAACCGCGCCTGGGCTTACAACAAGACCGCGCAATATAAATTGGCAGTCGAAGATTTGACCAAATCAATCGAACTCGATCCAAAAAATGCGATGGCATACGTCAATCGTTCGCACGCTTACAACGGTTTGAAAGAATACGAAAAAGCGATTGCGGATGCTGACAAAGTTCAAACGATGAAATCGCAACACGCGAAATCATTAGCTTTGATCAACAAATCGCATGCTTTGCATCTTCAAGGTAATCATAACGATGCTGTTGATGCAGCCACACTCGCATTGCAAATCAATCCAAAACTTTCGACCGCATACATTAACCGAGCACGCGCTCAAGCGAAGCAAGGCTTCCATGACAAAGCAGTCACCGATTACTCCAAAGCATTGAAGTACAACAACCGCCTTGCTCACGTCTATAAAAATCGTGCCGCTAGCTACAAAGCAGTCGGCAATGAAAAAGCCGCCAAGAGCGATCTTGAAACCGCACATAAGCTGGCAACCAAGAAGAAATAACTGCCGGTTTTAAATTACAGATTTTTTGAGGAATAGAAGATGTTGAAGAGTAATTCCTATAGAGCATCAGCGCACACAGCATCTGTTGTGACACTGGCTTCATTCATTTTTTCAATTTGCCAGAGCCCTGCGGCAATGGCTTTTGATGGTGCTTTTGCATTACCTGCCCATTCCAACCACAAAATGATCCAACTGGAATCAGAATCCGGCGGCGTTTTCTTTGGTGGTGGTGAATCAGAATCTGGTGGCGTTTATGGCAGCGGCGGCGAAACTGAATCAGGTGGAGCCACTAACAGTGGCGCCAGCACTGAGTCAGGCGGACCGCAAAATTCCGGTGGCGAAACAGAATCCGGCGGACCAACAAACAATGGTGCAGAAACCGAATCGGGTGGACCTACTAACAACGGGGCCGAGACTGAATCTGGTGGACCTGGAGTTGAAATTAGAAACTATCGCTAAGCGCGAGAAATAAGTATTTAAGGAGAGCGGCACTTGAAAACGCCGCTCTTTTTTTGCAATTTTGAGCGCTCAGGGGCTTAGAAATGCACAATAAAGCTGAATTTTGGCGGTTTATGTCAATTTTCAAGTATGATCAATATATCAACCAGTCGGATCAAAAGAGAGCAAGAAATGACTGAACTATTAGCAGATGACGTAAAAAAATTGTACGAGTCCTTTCCAGCAAAAATAGCGGAAGCTAGAAAGCGGTATGGACGCCCACTGACCTTGACAGAAAAAATTCTGACCGCTCACCTTGACCAGTGGGATCCGTCAGAGCCGCATCCGGCACGCGGCGAAAGTTATGCGCTGTTGAGACCAGACCGCGTGGCCATGCAGGATGCGACGGCACAAATGGCTGTTCTGCAATTCATGCAAGCCAAACTGAAAACAGTAGCTGTCCCTTCAACTATTCACTGCGATCACTTAATCCTTGCCAGACAGGGCGCTGAGAAAGATTTAGCAAACGCAAACGACGAGAATGCCGAAGTCTACAATTTCTTGCGCACAGCCGCCGAGAAACATGGCATCGGCTTCTGGAAGCCAGGTTCTGGAATTATTCACCAGGTCGTTCTTGAAAATTACGCTTTCCCAGGCGGAATGATGATCGGCACCGACTCACATACACCAAATGCTGGCGGTCTCGGCATGATCGCAATCGGCGTTGGCGGTGCAGACGCTGTTGACGTTATGGCTGGTGAAGCATGGGGAGTGCGTTGGCCAAAACTTATCGGTGTCAGATTGACCGGAAAATTGAATGGTTGGACCGCACCAAAAGATGTCATCCTCAAGTTGGCAGGCATTCTTACTGTCGCTGGCGGAACAGGCGCTATCGTTGAATATTTTGGACCTGGCACACAATCTATTAGTTGCACAGGCAAAGGTACCATCACAAATATGGGTGCTGAGCTCGGCGCAACTACGTCAATCTTCCCGTTTGACGACAGAATGGCGAAATACTTGCGTGCTACAAAGCGCGAAGAAGTTGCCAAACTGGCGGAACAATATAGAGAATATCTGGTTGCTGATCCAGAGATTGAAAAGGACTACGAAAAGTATTTCGATCAAATCGTCGAAATCGATCTCGATACGCTAGAGCCCTACGTTGTAGGACCTCACACACCAGATTTGGCCCGTCCGATTTCGGCACTTAAGGCAGAAGTTGACGCCAAAAATTATCCAGAAAAATTGTCAGCGGCTCTGATCGGCAGTTGTACAAATTCATCGTACGAAGACATGAGTCGTGCCGCACATGTGGCTACACAAGCCGCAGCTCATGGAATTAGAGCAGACATCGGATTTTTGATTTCACCAGGATCAGAGCAAATCTTCAAAACGATTGAACGCGACGGACAATTGCAAACTCTGGAGAATATCGGCGGCACTGTGCTCGCCAACGCCTGCGGTCCGTGCATCGGGCAATGGAAGCGTGATGACATTAAAGACGGCACACGCAATTCAATTATCACTTCCTTCAACCGTAATTTCCAAAAACGCAATGATGGAAATCCAGATACTTTAGCTTTCATCGGAAGCCCTGAAATTGTTACGGCCATGGCGCTAGCGGGTTCACTCAAATTCAATCCGCTTACCGATACGCTGAAGGGTAAAGACGGCGAAGATGTAAAACTCTTGCCGCCTGAAGCACCTGAATTGCCAGCGAGAGGTTTTATCGCTGACGAAACTGGTTTCATTCCACCGGCAAAAGATGGCGACCAGGTGCAAGTTGATGTGAAGCCTGATTCACAACGGCTGCAATTGCTTGAACCATTTCAAGCATGGGATGGTAAAGATCTTTTTGATCTACCAATCTTGATGAAAGCACTCGGCAAATGCACAACCGATCACATTTCGGCTGCTGGACCATGGCTCAAGTATCGTGGACATTTGGACAAGATCAGCGACAACATGTTTAGCGGTGCCACCAACGCCTTCACTAGTGATGTTGGTATCACTCTCGATGTTCTGAATGGTGAGAAGAAAGCCTTCCAAGCTGTCGCTCGTCATTACAAAGAAGAAAGTCTTGGCTGGATAGCTGTCGGTGATCAAAACTACGGAGAAGGTTCTAGCCGTGAGCACGCCGCAATGTCGCCGCGCTTCCTTGGTTGCAAGGCCGTCATTGTAAGAAGCTTCGCCCGTATTCACGAAACCAATTTGAAGAAACAAGGCATTCTTGCTTTCACATTTGTTGAACCAGCTGATTATGACAAAATCGGTGAAACAGACAGGGTAAGCATTCTCGACCTGGCCCGATTAGCACCGGGTAAGACAGTTGAAATGAAAGTACGTCGTGCCGATGGCAGCGAAATCAAAATTGAGCTAAAACACACCATGACCGAAGAACAGATCGAATGGTACAAAGCGGGTTCCGCTCTCAATCTTATCCGCCTGAAACGCGAAGGCATTACCGCCGCAAAATAATAGAAGGAAAATTGGACGCGAAGATTTTCAGACTAAACCAGAAAGAAATTCTTCGATTGCAGCTTGAAATTCTCCAGGAGCGCTTACAGTAATGTCACTGTGAGCGCTTTTTGGTAATCTCAACAAAATTTTCTTCCCTACTGCTTGATCATACAAATGCAAAGCATGATCAAAATTGATCACAGTATCATTCACTCCATGCGCTATCAAGACCGGCGGATGTGGCTGTCCAAGCACGGCTGCGTTATTAAGCATCGACTGAGGGAAAAGGAAGTCCGGATAAATTTTGAGTAGCGGCATCTCTTCGCGAGCAATGCGCTCAAGTGAAGAAAATCCAGACTGCAATATCATGCCGGCTGACTGTCTAACTTTCGATAGGTATCCGGCAACAGAAGCACCTAAAGATTCGCCATAGAGAATAAGATCTTGCGGCTGAACATTTTTCTCGCGCACCAAATAATCATAGGCCGCTTCGCCATCAAAACAAATATCAGGAATATCAGGCGTGCCTTCACTACGCCCATAGCCTTGATAATCAAAAATGAAAACAGAAATGCCAGTTCGCAAAAGTAGGCGAATTAATTCCTGACGATTGACGATATTTCCGGCATTGCCGTGACTGACCAACATCCAGCGCTTAGCATTCGGTTGCTCGTAGACCCAACCATGCAAACGAACTCCGCTGCCGGCAGGAAAATAAACGTCTTTGCCTTCGATTCCATCGAGCGAAGGGGCACATTCCAGGTCGTGAGGATAGGGATCAGGACGAAAAAGATATTTCCGATAAAGCTGTTTTGACAGACGCGGAGCCAGCGCTACGTAAAGTCCCACCGCCAGTGAGATTCCAGACAATAATACGCGCACGAATTACTCCCATACCTAAGCCAGTCTTAATCCTAGCGCGTTTAGAAGCTCGTGTCTAAATGACGGGCCAGGGAACAATAGATTAGGTCTCAAATTATCTGGATAAATGTCAGAAAACCAATCCACCAGTCAAGGAAAATCTATCCCGCCTCAACAGGGCGCGCGTGACGTCAGTCTCAGTATTGGCGACAACGGCACTTGGTCGCAGCTGGATGGTCCGGCGCCTTCCCTGGAGCCGGGCTCGGTTGTTCTAGACAAATATAAAATTTTGGAATTAGTGGGTCTGGGCGGCATGGGCAGCGTTTATCGGGCTGTCCACATCCATTTGGGCACTCAATATGCTTTCAAATGTATAAACCGCGAACAGCCGAAAGATGCAACCTGGCGTCGGTTTCAGAACGAAGCCAAAGCAGCGCACATACTAGACCATCCAAATTTGATCAAAGTCTACGACTTCGGTTTACTGCCAGGCAGGCGTGCCTATTTCATCATGGATTTTGTGGACGGAACGACAATTTCCGACGAGATACAAAAGAGTGGGAGACTGTCAGTTGAGCGCTGCCTGCGCATTTTCATTCAAGTCGCATTTGCAATTGCCTATGCGCATGAAAATGGCGTCATTCACCGAGATTTAAAATCCAGCAACATCATGTTGGTGAGAAACCTGGTCGACCCGGACGATGAACTGGTCAAGGTCGTGGACTTTGGCATTGCAAAACTGACTGGCGCCGACGAATTCAACCAGCAAACGTTGACTAAGACAGGCGAAATCTTCGGTAGCCCACTCTACATGAGCCCCGAACAATGCATGGGATTGCCTGTTGATCACCGATGCGACCTCTATTCATTGGGTTGTGTG
>JACMKL010000471.1 GCA_014380105.1 Candidatus Melainabacteria bacterium | reverse complement strand
TTCAGGTCGAACACCCTGTCACCGAATTTGTAACCGGTGTCGATATCGTTAAAGAACAAATTCGCATCGCTAATGGAGAGCATCTGAGCCTCAAACAGGAAGATGTTGTCTTCCGTGGACACTCAATCGAATGCAGAATCAACGCTGAAGATCCGTATAAAAATTTCATGCCGGGTCCAGGCACTGTTAAAAACTTTGCCGAGCCTCGCATGCCGTGGGTGAGAGTAGACAGTGCCTGTTACAGCGGTTATCAAATCCTGCCATTTTATGATTCGCTGCTTGCAAAACTCGTTGTTTGGGGACGCGACAGAGCTGAAGCAATCGACAGAATGAAGCTAGCGCTGAAAGAATTCAAGGTCGAAGGCGTGCCAACTACAATTCCTTTTCACCTTGCGGAATTGGAAGATCCAAAATTCATCAATGCAGAAACATACACCACCTACATCGAATCGGAATTCATGAAGCCGTTTATTGCAAACGCGCCGCAAGTTGTTGCACCATCGGCAGTGCCCGCTGCACAAGCTTCAGTCAATGCTCAACCGGCAGGCAATGCGGGCGCGAATGGACGCAATGAAACTCCAGAAAAAGTTGGTCCATATAATTTCGAAGTGGAAGTCGACAAAAAATCTTATAAAGTCGCCGTCCATGAATTAGTTGCTCCAGGGGCGACAATCGCTGGACGCTCACAAGTTTCGGCTTCAGGAAGCACAGCATCAAAAGCAGCAGGACAAAGAACTCTGGATCGCCCAAGTTCTAAATCGGGGTCTTCGACGCAGAGCTCTGGACAAGTCAAAGCTCCGATGCATGGCGTGGTAAAAGAGCTTCTCGTTGAACTCGGCGCAACCGTCACAGCTGGTCAAAAACTTTTGATTTTTGAAGCCATGAAAATGGAGTCTGAAGTGGTGGCACCCAAGGCTGGCAAGATATCTGCACTTAATGCGAAGGCTGGCGACACAATTGAAGCAGAGCACGTCATCATCGAGATCGCTGACTAGTGGGCGCTGACATGCGCGTTGGAACCGGCTTCGATATTCACAAACTTGTCGAAGGTAGACCGCTGATACTCGGCGGCGTGACCATACCGTGCGACAGAGGTCTCTTCGGTCATTCGGATGGAGATGCCCTCACGCACGCTATCATCGATGCTCTTCTCGGTGCAGCATGCCTTGGTGATATCGGAACACACTTCCCGCCCGGCGACGAAAAATACGCTGGCGCGAACAGCCTGGATTTACTCAATCACGTTCTTGATTTGCTCGCTGGAAAAATGCTCTATGTATCTCATGTCGATGCCACCATCATCTGCGAGACACCAAAAATGTCGCCGCACTACGAAGCAATGCGCGGCAACTTATCTAAAGCAATGCGCATTGCGATGGACCAGATAAGCGTCAAAGCCACCACCATGGAAAAAATAGGACCAATTGGTGAGGGACAGGCAATAGCCTGCCAGGCTGTTGCGCTTGTGCAATCGCAGATGTAGACACACTTAAACTGCGCAAATTTTTTTCGTGAGATCCACACTGTAATTCTGACAGATTGCTGATTAATTGTAATAATCAGTTACGCTATAATTTCGGGTCATACATATGCAACAAGATAACAGCCGACTGGAGACACTCCAGTTGGTCCAGTCCTGTCCAGTAAATGGGAAGGAGCTGGACCCTCTGACGCTAGTGGATTCTAACAAACCACTTCGAAAAGCCCTAGCAATAGTCATTTTCTTACTATCATTTCTCACTTTTCTTTTTGACAATAACCACAAAATCAATGCGGCAAATTTTGTTTGGTATTTGAAAAAGACTAAACAAAAACTTTCAGCGATCACAACTCTCACTCTATTACTCATTCCAAATGTCGTTCATTTCTCAGGCATGTTCTTGATGAACAAAGGGTGGCTTTGTGCGGGCATACATTCTATCGAGCAATCCATATGAAAAGGAATAAAACC
This sequence comes from Candidatus Melainabacteria bacterium, assembly GCA_014380105.1. Classification (GTDB taxonomy): domain Bacteria; phylum Cyanobacteriota; class Vampirovibrionia; order Obscuribacterales; family Obscuribacteraceae; genus QKMZ01. Next base: position 4,491 of record JACMKL010000471.1, on the reverse strand, counting down.
CGGCTGGAAACTCTCCAGTTAGTTCGTCCCTGCCCAATCACATTGGAGGGACTAAACCCGGCAGAACGAGTGAATTTCTGCAACAGCTGCAACAAAAAGGTCTACAACCTCTCTGTCATGTCGACAAACGATGCTGAGAAATTGCTAGAGAAAACAGGAGGACAAATTTGCAAAATGTTTGTCCGTAATAACGACGGACGAATCATCACAGACAATTGTCCAAGATGGTTAAGACCACTTCGAAAAGCATTTGCCACAATCGTCTTTTTACTAGGCTTTGTCACTACATTCATTATTACGCAGCAGAAAGCTCTGTCGCAGAACTCTTTTACCACTGAGCATGAGTTTCGATCAGTGAAGACGCGAGAAGAATTAGCACCGCACCTATCACTCAACTCTCTGGTGCCTGCTCACGAGCATGCTGTGTGGATTGTCGGAATCTCAATGTTGATCGCGTGGCTCGCATGGATAGAAATCCTCAGCAACTATAAAAAAGGAAAGAAAATACCAGTCATTCCAACTGCATCTGTATTTGCCTTTATCTCCTCAACTTCTCTAATTATCGCAATTCCACTACTTCTCACGCAATATCAGAATTTTAGTCCATATATAATATCGGCAGAATTGGCGCTCAAGCTAGAAACTCTAATTTTAGCCATCCTGGCTATCATTTATCGCTCGCAACTCTTGGGTTTTATATCAGCAGCGGCATTTTGTCCTATCCTCGCCCAACTTTTCTCTGCAATTTTCTTCCCTAAGAATACAAATCTTCTGCATGATTTCGGATACGACACTGCAATTTCAATTGTGCAAGGCACAACTTTCCTGTCACTATTTTCTGTTCTATTTGCGATTTGGTACTTCAGAATGACAAATAGGTCCATTTCGGCAGTGACTGTAATCTTCCTACTTTTTATCCCAATTTTCATTCACTTGTCCGGCACTTACATAATAAATAACTTGGGGGGAGTAGGCGCTGGCCTATAGTTCTATCGCTGTTCACATCCTTGCCTTAGTCTCTCAATATAAGCAGCTGAGGAAGTTATTATGACTGAGCAAGAAGAACAAAATGTATTTCTGATTATGGGCGGCAACGGTGGCGTTGGAAGTACTGTAGCTCGAGCATTGAGAGCCAGAAATCACCAGGTCGTAATCGCCGGTCGCAATGAGGAAGAACTCCTAGAACTAGCCGAAGAAATTGGTGCAGATTCATTCAATTGTGACGCCACCAAATTCGAGGAAGTAGCGTCAGCAGTGGAGTTTACGACAAAGAAATTCGGAAAACTAACAGGCATTTTGAATGCTGTCGGTTCACTGTATTTGAAACCCGCTCACATAACTACTCCAGAGGACTGGCTCAACGTAATTAATACCAATCTTACTTCTGCGTTTGCTTGTGTGAAATTCGGAGCTAAAGCCATGATGACCAGCGGAGGCTCGATCGTTCTGGTCTCATCGGCAGCGGCCAGAATAGGCATGCCAAATCACGAAGCCATGGCAGCAGCGAAGGGTGGCGTTGCGGCTTTAGCGCTGTCAGCTTCCTCTACGTATGCGCGTCAGAAAATTCGCGTCAACTGTATTGCGCCAGGACTTATGGACACTAAATTGACGAAGAGTATCACCCAAAATGAGATGCAACTAGACGCTTCACTTCAGATGCACCCATTGGGTCGCATCGGAACGCCTGCTGATGTCACACCTGCAATCTTATGGCTATTAAGCGCTGAGAGCAGTTGGGTGACAGGGGAAACAATTAGCATTGACGGTGGTCTCGCTCATCTGAAGAGCAAGGTCACAGCAAAAGCATAATCATTTTGCTTTAAGCGCTGCAGGCGCAGGTGACACCGGTGGATCGTCATGAAGAAAGCGCGCTCGAGTGTCTGGAGCAGTGAAAACAGCTTCCTTTAGAAGTAAGAACATTGAGGGCTTAATTGCTAACTCCCCACTGTAGGGACTGCTGTAAGCAGACAGCAACCAGATATTTAGTGCCATCGCAGTTGCCACCAAAGTGGTCATGAATCCCTGCACTCGCGGAAATGCCGAGGCGAATATATAAGTAAAGGCGACAGTGATCAAAGCGCCAAAGCCAACCACCAACCATAGTGCATATGGCATGCTGGTTTCGCTAAGCAAAATTCTGGCACGCCGCTGTTCACCTAATGACTGCATTGAGCCAATCAAGCCTTGCTGCAAATTACTTTGTCTGTCGTTCTCAGGGACAACAGACACAACAGCTTCCCAAAGTTCTTGATACGTTTTCCAACCGTGATTAATTTTGACTCGCTTTTCCATCAGAGGCCATTCGGTATTTACGACATCATCACTGTAGGCACGGCATAATTTGCGAATACGTGGACGGTCTATGTCAGATAAGCCACGTGCGACACGAAATACACTGGCGACATTACTCGCTTCCATCTGCCCATACATTTGTGCGCTTTGATATTTATCCATTGCAGAAGCAACCATGAATCCGAGTAGAACGGAAAACAACGTCCCAACCACTCCCATCATTGCTTCGCCAGCGCTATGGTGTTTTTCAAGAACGTCAATTTTAACGACTTTATTGACTACTAACTGTCCAATCAGTGCAAGCGAAACAAATGAGACAACAAGAATAACCGCGTCAGCTATCGTGTTCATTTTTCTCCTGAGTAGAAACTTTTGCAATCGATTACGGGCGCACGATTGACATGTATCATCTCACCATAGCTCATCCAGAACATTAGATTTATTAATCAGATCAAAGAATCAGACCAGTTCTTTTGGCAATTCAATTCGCGAGGTTGAACTTGCTGGCAACTCGCGTATCGGAATCGTGAACCAAAAACGGCTTCCAGGCTCTACTCCCGATTCAATTCCAATCTCGCCACCATGGGCACTGACAATGGTTTTGCAGATTGGTAGTCCCAGTCCAAAACCTTCGTGTTTGGGAGTATCGGACGTCTGGAGCTGTTGGTAGCGATCAAAAACTAATGATTGCTTCTCCACTGGGATGCCGTCACCTTCATCCGAGACAGTAATACGAACGCACATCTCTCCAGCTTCCAACATGACTGTTACGGTGCCTTGAGGAGGTGAAAATTTGATTGCATTTGTAATCAAATTAGTAACGACGCGAACGATGCCAGCTTCATCATACAAAAGGTCGAAGCTTTCAAATTCGCTTTTGATTGAAACAGATTTTTGCTCTGCTTGATTGGAAACAAATGAAATGGCTTCATTGAGTGTTTCCGCTAAATCATGAACTTCCATCGTCAGAGGAATATCTGTAGACTCACTTCTTTCAAGGACTAGGAAATCATCGATCATTTGCAATGAACGTTTTATTGCTTTCTCTGAAACATTCAGAGCCGCTTGCCCGCGCTCGTTGAATTGACCATAGACTCCAATTTCCATCATTTCCAGAAGCAACTTGACGCCAGTAATTGGCGAGCGAAGGTCATGACTGAGCATCGCGACAAAGGCACGTTCCTTATCTTTCGCCGCCGAAAGAGACTCAGCCATTGAATGAAAAGTAGCATCAATTTCGCCAATTTCATCATGACCTTCCAGGCGCGGCTCCAGGGGAAGGTTTTGGGACAATTTCTGATTGTTGATCATCAAAACATTCAGTCTCTTCAATGTCTTAGTAATCAGCAAATAAGTCATTATGCAAGCAAAGAATACGTTTAAAACAACAGCACCAAGAATTATATTTCGAATGCGCTCACGCGATTGAATTTGAGATACCCGCGCGAGTTCGCTCTTCTGCTCTCGTTCTTCCACAATCGCTTTACTGGCATTACTCGTTAGCTCAAATAATTTATTCATTCTTTGCAAAAGAAGAATGCCACCAAGTTTATTTGAAGAATCGGTCATGAGAGTGCGCAATTCTTCAAATGAAACTAAGTTTGAGGCGAGATAGCTGTCGAATGCCTTATATTCGGCTAGATTGGCATCGTTTTGAATGAGGTCGCGAAGGCGGAGGCGCTGACTGTTAATGTCACGAATCAAGTATTCGACGCCATCAATATACTTTTCATTGCGGCTCAAATATTTCATGCCAACTAATGTGCCACCAGAGAGCAAATCTTTGTTAATGCGATTCACACAATTCACAACTTCTTTATTGCGTGCTTCTCTAAGATAGTCTTGCTCGGCTCTGTTCAGAGCATCAACAAGTACAAAGACAAATAATAATTCAAAGCAAAGAGGTAGCGCAATCAGCGCAATTATTTGCTTCTTCAGGCTCAGTTCAAATCCTTTCATGAACGATCTTCTATTACGTAGCCATAACCTTTTACAGTTTTGATTAAGGTCTCGCCTTTCGAAGACTCTATTTTCCGGCGCAGTCTGGCAATCGTTTGACGCACGGCATCTTCGGATGCTTCCGATTCGGAACTCCAAACACTATTCAACAATGCATCCACGTCCACAATCTGATTTTTATTTTTAGCAAGAAATTGAAGAACGCCCATTTCTTTTGGCAATAGATGGACATCAACGCCA
>JACMKL010000004.1 GCA_014380105.1 Candidatus Melainabacteria bacterium | reverse complement strand
TTTATAATTTGTATCCACTTAAGGTAGTGAAGGTTTTCGCAGACGGTCGTCCGGACGAGCTTTTGCGCGGTGTAGATATTGTTGGCACTCCTCTTGCATCTTTAGAATTGATACTTGCTGCTGATACCGAAGTCGAAACATTCAATGGCGTCTGCGGAGCAGAATCAGGATGGATACCGGTGTCTGCATCGTCACCAAGCCTGCTTGTCAAAACAATTGAAGTTGCCCGCCAGGCTAAGTCACGTAATAAACCACCAATTCTTCCCGACCCTCTGCATGATTCGGTGCGCCATGCAGAACCGAGGTTGATCCGGTGAGAAAAGCAAAGCTTTCCATGTCTAAAAAAAGTGTCTGGCTGTTTCTCTGTTTATTATTGCCGTTTATTAATTCGGCTCAGGCAATTGCAGTTGCTGTCGATGACGACGACGTAGTTGTGAAGGCAATGAAGGATGAAATGGAAAGGTCCCTCACGCGTCTCAAACTTGACGGACATGCTCCGCCGTATTTCTTGAGCTATGACACCAGCGAGTCAGATCGCGTCGATATGATTGCCTCGTTAGGGGCAATGGTGACGCGCAATCGCAACCACTGGCGCTCAATAGATCCCACCTTACGCGTGGGCAGTTATGTCTTTGATAATTCAAAATTCATCGGTGACGCATCAAATTCCTGGAGTCAATCCACCTTGCCGATTGATAATAACTATGAGGCAATGCGCAGGAAACTTTGGCTCTCAACTGATACGGATTATAAAAAGGCTGTAGAAGTATTGGAGGAAAAGCGCGCTCACCTGAAGCGCAATAATATTGACGATAAGCTAGATGACTTTTCTAAAGAAGAACCTGAAATCAGCCTGGAATCACGTCGTCGTCTCAAAATCGACGAGCAAATTTGGTCTGAACGTATAAAAAAACTGTCAAGCATTTTTCGCGAATATCCGGCCATACAACTTTCAACTGCTAACCTGAAAGTGAATCTTTGCAATCGAAATTTTGTATCTAGTGAAGGCACCAGAATCGGTGAAGTCACGGAAGATTGGGTGATTGTGCTGGCTGCAAGCACGCAAAGCAAAGATGGCGAACGAATTAAAGATATAGAAGTAATAGCAGGTCATAAAGAAAGTGACCTGCCGTCAATGGAGTCGATGGAGCAGAAAGCCAGGCTTTTGGCTGATAGACTTACGACTATTCAGAACGCACCCGTAATTGAAGATTACGATGGACCGGTGCTTTTCGAGGGACAAGCAGCTGCTCAATTCATGGAGCAAGTGTTGTGTGAAAATTTGGCATCACAACCAGAGTCAATAACTGCAGGATATTCCCAAGCGCGAACCACTTCCTTGGCTGAGAAAATTGGTCGCAAAATATTGCCGCGTGCATTGACTGTGGTGGATGACCCATTTGCACGGGAATTGGATGGACAAGCCCTTTTCGGTTGTTACACTTTTGATAGTCAAGGCGTTCGCTCTCGCCGAGTGATATTGATTGCAAAAGGTGTTTTGAAATCTCTTTGTACAGACCGTACGCCCACCAAATACAGTCAGCACTCTAATGGTCATTCGAACGGATTTAGTGGTTCGAGTTCAATTGTGTTTATTCAATCGGATAGTAAAAAGACAGACGCGGATTTACTCGAGCGTGGCAAAGAGTTGGCTCTGGAAGCCGAACTTCCTTACTTTTTAATTGTGAAGAGGATGCTCGATCCGAACGCGAAGACAATGCTGGTTTTGCCTGATGCAACTGTGTCCGATTTGCTTTCGATTAGTGAATCATCGATAAATTTGGCCAAGCCGGTTTGTCTGGTCAAACATTGGGTCGATACAGGAAAAGAAGAAATAGTTAGAAGTGCTCGTTTTGAACCAGTCAACATTCGTATTTTGAAAGACATCGAAATGGTAGGTGGTGATTCGAAGCCAAGCTTGATGGGACGCGGGGCTGACAGTTACACACATCTGATCTGTCCGTCATTTTTAGTGAAATCAATGGAAGTTGATAAAGATAATGGTCAGCGAGACAAAGTGCCGATTCTCGAAAGCCCAGCCATCAGTTCAACAGAAAGTAAGCAATAAAAAGGCGGGGCAATGCCCCGCCAGAATTTATTTATATCGGCTCTATCCTTTTGATTAATAGGCTCGTTCAATCATTCGATTTACTTTAGGCGTAATGTCGTTGTTGACACGATTGTTCAGGTAAGCAACCTTGTTACCCAAGGTATTATTTACGTCGTGATTCAAGTTCGAAATTGCGACAAAAGAAAACAGGAATGCTGATGCGACACCAGCTATTGCTAGTTTGGAAACGCGGTTCATTTTGGATTCTTTAGCTTCTGTTTCTGAATAACATACTGTTGAATCTCGGTCTGTATAACACTCTGTCATGTCGGCCTCCTTTGCTCTCTTGCAGATGCCAGAATGACGCAAATGCATGCTCGGAGTTCCAGACTCTCGAAGAACTTTTTTTGTAAGTCGTAAATGCGTTACACGAGTGCGATTTCGCGATGAGCTATTTGTCTCTGTTTTCCAGCAGTTGAGCTTGAAAATCATTTGTTTCTTTGATTTGTCGCTTTAATTCGCGAATCTCTTCTTCCATCATATTGATGCGCTCGAGCATTTGGTGCCCTTGCTCAGAGCCAATTCCTAACTGACGTGTTTTTACTTTCTCACTGTATGCAATCGCGATTGGTCTACCGACAGTTAAAAGTGTGACGATAGCGACAATTCCCAGGACGAAAATAAAAGCTATTTCGAAGACCATTAACATGCGGACGAATTTCCTCAGCTAAGAACATCATTACATCAACTATTTCACTTATTCCCCTGTGGCGCCTTGACACTCAACGCCTATTCTTAAGATAATCAGACTCCGTGGCACGGTAGCTCAGTCGGCTAGAGCGGGCGACTCATAACCGCCAGGTCGAGGGTTCGATTCCCTCCTGTGCCAATCTTCTTATATAGATGCGATACCAACGTCTGCTTCAAGCTGGAGCGGCGGTCTATTGACGCCCTACTGACCTGGACTGCGATATCTCTCGACATCTCCGAACTTGAAATACTGCCGCTCTGGGCTGTCTGCAGTCTTAATACCGGCGGTTTGGGTCACAAACTGTCTCTGAGAGCGTTTTGGAAATCTCAAAACTGTCGAGCCTTCCAAATTATGAATGGAGGCAATCACGGCATTGTCGAAATTTGGAAAGCCCGAACTCTGCTTGATTTTGGCGCTCATAATATGTCTGTCAGCAGAAACTTTGCAGTGAAACCAGGCAACAGTGCCCAGCGGGAAGCGCACAACTACCATTCCTTTCGCCGGGTCAAAACGTAGGTCAACATCATCAGGGTTGTTAAGCGCCTCTTGAACCCCACCTTGCACTGCAAACAAGAACTTGTTGCGCCATCTATCCCAATCGACCTGCAATTCCTGGTCGTCCATGTCCGGGTCGCCCTGCGGACCATAATCAGACTGGGTCGCGCCACCCTGCAAAATCGGTTTGCCCCCAGACCGCGGCGTCATCGGGGTCAGAGAGCCGGCGCCATCGTCCTGAGCGTTGCCTTGTAAAGCGTTATTGTTAGCGTCTGCGCTGCCACTGAGCGGATTTTGTGAATCCAGTCGTCCCTTTTGAGGTACTCCGCCCATCTCGGCGTCATTGGCTTCGATTCGACCGCTGATCGGCTTCATGCGTTTTTTCCGCGGAGCAATCTGGGGCTGATCGTTTGGATCCTGGTAAGGTTGTGCGGGCTGCGCGGTCTTTGGACCTTCTTCTTGCCAGTCTGAAGCCAGAGTGGCGCTTGGACTAATGAATGACACGATTGATGCAAGCATGAAAAGCGTGGCAGCTGACTGGAATTTCATCTAAACTAACTCCGGTATCCGGTGCCTGTTGAGTTATTGGACTGTTTGCGTGAGCCTGTTATCTAGAATAGCTCAAATAGCAAAAGCAGTCTCAAGGCATTTTGGACGCCGTATATTTCAAAATTGTTTCCTTTACAAGAAAGTATCCCTACCTGTTGGTATTGCCGTTGACGACAGATAAGGTCCCAGAATTTTCTGACCATGATTGGCTGAAGAATATAGAAATCCTAAAAGCAAGAGGGCTCTACTCCCTCGTAGAGACTGTTGCAGAAAGGTTGAATATTCTCGCCCGAGAAGTTTCTGACCTTGCTGTTTCTGATACTGGTGGCAAGATCTATTCATGGGCGGATAGCCAGTTGTCCACTCTTGAGAGTAAAACAACTGGCATTACCGACGGTGCCAATCAGAATGCGGCGCTAAAGCCATTAAGGGTACTTGTCGCTACGTCTGGAGGTGCCGACTCGGTCAGTCTCTTAATTCTGTGCGCGCTAGCTGCCTCATTCTCAAATTCTGGAATCGAGATTGTTTGTGCACACATCAATCATCGTATGCGCTCGCAAGACTCTGAAGGGGACGCACTTTTCTGTGCCCATCTGGCGCAAAACTTGAAAGTTTCTTTCAAGCAAATTGTGGCTACGGAGAACCAAATGGAGAATTTTCTTGCCGGTGGAAGTGAGGAGAGTCTGCGTGACTTTCGCTATCATGCGCTCGAATCAATTGCAGGAGATGTTGATGCAAATTTGATTGTTTTTGCCCACACTCTAAATGATCAAATAGAAACATACTTATTCAGGTCTTTTCGCGGCTCTTCACCAGGGGGATTGCGCGGCATACCTTGTGTCAGGCGGCATAATAAGGTTTTGATTGCCAGACCATTAATTGATATCACTCGTGATCAGCTGCTGGAATTCCTCACCACATTGGGCTTTCCGTGGCGAGAAGATGTTTCAAACCAAAATTCCAAATACACTCGAAATTACATCCGCAACGAAATTGCGCCGCGTATTTTTTCCAGATTTGAGGATTTCACAAAAAGCATTGAGCGCACCAGGCGCATGATTGCTGAAGATGAGAGCCTGCTGCAGTCACTGTGCGTTCGGATACTTCCAACCATTGAAAGTCAAAATAAAGATTTGTGGCAGCTTTCAGTACTCAACGAGCATCCCGTGTCACTGCGTCGACGTCTTTTCGCTGACGCATTAAGAAGCCGGGAAATTGAAGTGAGTTTTGAAAGAGTAGAAAAATTGCTTCAAATGACCGCTCCGTCAAATGGCACAGGCGGAGAGCCTGTCCAAAAACAATCTCTATCTTTGAGCGAAAATTGGGACGTTATTTGTGAGGGCGATAGACTACTTTTTCTGGATAAAACAGCTGGAGCGCGAGTCTCTGATGCACGGGCCGGGGAGAAAATGTCGATGCAACCGATCATGGTCAAAACTCCAGGAATTACAATTATCGCGTCGCTAAACAAGTGTCTATTCGTCCAAGTCGCTGACAGCAGCGCGTCTGGCCTCAAGCGATATCCTGCCGCAGAAGCGATGGAAGCGTTCGTTTCGCTTGAGAAAGTAGACGGTCCGCTAGTTTTTCGGGGACGACAACCAGGAGATTTCATTCAACCTTTCGGCATGAAAGAGCAGGTGAAGCTGAAGAAGTATTTGCACACTCACAAGGTTGTGCTGGAAGATGACCCCTTTGGTCTTGAAAAGCGTGTTATCAGTTTGCTTGCTTGCGAGGATGAGGTTTTGTGGATTCCTGGAGTGGGGCTTTCTGAAAAACTTCGCGCTGAAGGTAAGCCCAGTCACGTGCTGAAGCTGCTTGATATCGGAATCGACCAGAGCGGGTTTGCTTAAGGGTCAGGTGAAGGTCATGTTTAGCGCTTTGAATTGTTGCTTTCGTTAAGTGAAGGCGATTTTGAGCAAATTTTGAGCGGTAGTTTCAAAACAGAGCGCGGGTGTGCTTTTGACCTTGTAGTGAAATGACTACAAGCGGGTTTTACGTGGCGTTTGACAGCTGAGTTTTCCAGCAAACGGCACAAAGTCTTAAATTTGACGTCAATCCGCAAGTAAAGGCAGTTAAATGAAAGAAGTTACTATCTCTTGACGCGAAAATGTTTGGATTGCTGGACAGGAGCCCGAAAGAGCCGGGATGACTACGATTTCGAACTCTTAAGAAAGACCGGAAAGGCAGGCAGGTTCAGGGTTAAGGTGATAGACTTAGCGTGTTATAATCTGATGATTGGGAATCTGGAGCGATTGGAATGAGGAAGTACGGAACAACTTGGGCCGTTTTCTTTTTGTTGGTGGTGCTGGTTATCTTCGTTTTTTCGTTGACGAGCATAAGCCGTCGCGAAGAGCCGTTGACATACTCGCAATTGCAAAGTCTGTTGAAGGAAGGTAAGTCCGATCAGATTCAGAAAGCAACTTTTACCAACGGTGAAAACACAGGCTTTTTCAAAATGGCAGGCGTTGAGCGCGAGCGCTCAGTAATTTTGCCTACTGAAGCCAAAGAAGAATTGATCAAACAATTGAATACTGCAGGAGTGGTGATTGACGTCAAAGAACCGGATAAATCAAGTTTCTGGTTCCAGGTGATCAGTTCATTCTTCTTGCCAATTCTATTGTTGGTTGGATTTCTATTTATGTTTAGAAGCGCCCAGTCGGGTGGCAATCAGGCGATGAGTTTCGGTCGCAGCAGAGCGAAACTTATGGTCGACAACAAAGTGAAAGTATCTTTCAACGACGTTGCCGGCATCGATGAAGCGAAGCAAGAATTGCAAGAAATTGTGGATTTCTTGAAGAGCCCTGAGAAATTCCAAGCACTCGGTGCTCGCATTCCTCGCGGAGTCCTGCTTGTCGGCGCACCTGGTACAGGTAAGACTTTGTTGGCCAAGGCTGTTGCCGGAGAAGCGGGCGTTCCGTTTTTCAGCATCTCCGGATCCGACTTCGTTGAAATGTTTGTTGGTGTTGGTGCCTCACGTGTTCGCGACTTGTTTGATCAAGCTAAGAAGCACGCACCATGTATCGTATTCGTCGATGAAATCGACGCAGTCGGACGTCAGCGTGGAGCTGGTCTCGGTGGCGGTCATGATGAGCGCGAACAAACACTCAACCAGCTGCTCGTGGAAATGGACGGTTTCGAAGGCACTACCGGCATCATCGTCGTAGCTGCCACCAACCGCCCTGACATTTTGGACTCGGCTCTTCTTCGTCCAGGTCGTTTTGACCGTCAAGTCGTTATCGACAGACCAGACGTTGTTGGTCGCGAACAAATTCTGACCGTTCACGGACGCGGCAAGCCGCTTTCGAAAGACGTTGAATTGCGCGTGCTCGCTCGTCGCACTCCTGGTTTCACCGGTGCTGATTTGTCTAACCTGATAAATGAAGCAGCGTTGATTGCTGCCAGAGCTGACAAGCGTGAAATCGAGATGCTTGACCTCGAATTGGCAATTGACAAAGTGATTGCCGGACCAGAAAAGAAGACGCGTCTGATTTCTCCTAAAGAGAAAACAATGACCGCCTACCACGAAGTTGGACACGCATTGATGTGCATACTTCTGAAGCATGCTCATCCACTGCACAAAGTGACGATTATCCCTCGTGGTTTCGCCCTTGGATTGACCATGTTCTTCCCAGAAGAAGATGTGCTCACCCAGACGCGCTCCGCGTTGATCGACCAGATTGGTGTAGCCCTTGGTGGACGAGTCGCTGAAGAAACCGTTTACGGTGAAATCACAACTGGTGCTCACGACGACTTAGAAAAATGTACTAAACTCGCTCGCCGCATGGTGACTGAGTTTGGTATGAGCGACAGACTCGGACCGATGACTTTCGGAAAGCGCAACGAGCAAGTATTCATGGGACGTGATTTTGGTCACGAACGCGATTACGGCGAAACTGTAGCAACCATCATCGATGAAGAAGTCACTCGCCTGGTTACTGATCAACACGAACGTGTTCGCGATTTGCTTAAGAAGTATCGTCCACACATGGACGGTATCGTAAAAGTGTTGCTTGAAAAAGAAACGCTTGAGCGTGCTGAAGTAGAAGCGATCATGGCAGAAGTTGATAATCGCATCGCTAACGGTTTGCCTCCAGTAGAAGATCCACCAGAACTTCCACCTTCGGCAATTGCCTCTGGCAGTGGTAGCGTAATTAAGACTCCTGAAGCTGCTGAAGTTGAAGTCACCGTTTCCCCAGGCGCTCCTGGAGAGCCTGACGTGAAGCCTGAATTCAAACCTAAGTTCGCTTAGAATTCAGAATGGGGGTTCGTCCATGAGTGAATTGCTTAAGGACGACTCTGACCAGAAAGTAAAATTGAAGACCGGCAATCGGCTTGTGGATTTCACCACTACTCTGATTGCCGGTTTGCTTTTGCTTGGTGCAATTTTCTATTTCGTTGGCGGCGGAAATAGCAGTCCCTACACAAATACTCATACTATTGCGTCGACTTTTAGCCTGGGCGGTTTGCTTCCTAAATTTTGTTCTTCAGAATTTCCTATCGCTCTCAACGCGGCAAGTCACACTATTTTTGGACAGATTGACGAGAGCAAAAAAAATGCTGATGACTCTATCAGGCATTTGAAAATTGCTCGAGATGCCTACAAAGTTTTGAATAGTCAAAACACCGTTGCCGGGCATGCCTGCCTTTCGATGTTAGGTCGCGAACTTTCGTCAAAAAATGATTATGCGCAAGCAGAAATAGTACTTAAGGAAGCGACTGATTCTGCAAAAGTCGCTTATGGACCGCAGCATGAAATGGTGGCGCTGGCACTTCGCGATCAAGGACTTTTGTTTGCGTCGCAGAAAAAATATGCGGAGGCAGAAAAGGTTTATAAAGAAGCCTACGATCTCGACTTAAATGGTCTGGGCAAGCATCACTTAGACGTCGCATACGACATGAGCTGTATTGCCGAAATGAAATTTCGTCAAAAACTCTACACTGAGTCTATTCAGTATTTTAAGGATAGTTTGCTCGTTTGGAAGGAAAACCGCGGGCAGTACCATCCTAGTTTTTCCTGGGTTGAGGAAAATTTGGCGAAAGCCTATTACGAATCCGGAGATTACGCTCAAGCTGCTAGAGAATTCGAAAAGTCATTGGCGCGCTCCGATCACCTTCATGGCACCCACGGCAAGGAATATTTTCGCAATCTTGCCTGGTTGAGCTGGTCCTATCTGTTCGATGCTAATCCGGACAGAGCCCGCATTAGGGTGACACGTTTGAGTGTGATGCTGAATAATACTTCCGATACGGATGTAATTCCGATGATCGATGTTCTAGAAAGTGCGGCTGACGTTTTTATTTCTCTTGGTGAATATCGGCAAGCCGAAGAGCTCTATCAACGTCTTTTGCGTTTGCAGAAAAGTCAGTGGGGTCTCGATGACCCGCGACTGGAAAGAACCACAAAACATCTGGCTGAATGTACCGAGCACATATCAGCAGAGTCTGGCTCATTAAAATCGGCAAACTAAAAAGCCGATCGCTTTCGCAATCGACTTTTCGGTGTGGTCGGGCTTCCGGCGTAACTTTTAAACTATCTTTTGAAATCGGAGACATTGGCTCCATTCTTGCGTGCCCAGTACTTCAAATCGACGTTGCTGATTACATCATCGCCCTGCGAAATTTCTTTGAAATTAGAGGAGAGCGTGTACATTGCTCGCCTACCTTTTGCGTCTAAAGTTTTTGGAGCATAGTTATCGTGTTCTGTGATGGCGTCAATGGTTTCAATTGTAATGCCGCCCTTTTCGGAATCGGTCAGATTGCGAAAAATCTTGCCACTATTGGCGGTGAGGGTCGAAACTACGTCGCCTGCTTCGTTTTTGTGCAGTGGCGCTTCTGCTGCTACTCCTGCTGCGGAGCGGCGATCGCGAATAGCATCTTTGTTAGCGATGTCTAAATCACCTTTGTCGACTGTGGCAGAGTTTCCATAGTCAGCATTTTTCAATTTGTCATAGTTGGCAGTCAGAAAATTGTTGAATGATTTTTCAACTTTCGTCATGCCAGGATACTCTGCATATCTGAAGCGATAGAAAGAGTCTTTAGTAATTTCGCCTTCCTGCGTGGACATGGTTTTGAAGTTTTCTTTGGCATAGTGAATGCTTAATTCAGGTATCAGCTTGCGGTCTGTCATCTCTCTGTGAATAAGCTCGGTGTATTGCTTTTCTTCTTTGCTGCCGACCTTAAAAGTTTGTCTGTCTTTGTCTATTTCTGCAAAAACATGCGCGAGAGTTTCTTTGCCATCAACAACTTTCTGCAAGCTATCAACGACTTCTTTGGCTTCTTCTTTCGGTGTGTGCTTGTCGGTCATTGTTTTGTTTTCTCCGTGGATGCGCCAGAAACTTACGACTGCGGCATGCAATCAGTAATGTTTTTTGTAAGTGGGGTTGCGGTTGCCTTCGATGTGTTCCACTTTACTTCTGGGATCTGGCAAAGTGTTGGCACCTCTCGACAACCGCGTGCGAGCGTTTTCTGTGGTGGAGAAGCCAGAGCGGCCGCCGACCTCGGGTATGTGTTACGGGATGTTTAAGAGTTTCATGTATATCCATTTAATGCAGGATGATTGTCGGATGGCGAGGCGGACCGTTTTGTGGTTTAGCACACGCTACCTATATAGTGGTCCGCAACGAGCGGGCCAAACTCTTTGGAGGGTCTAACGTGGCCGCAGTAATTGAGAAAGAACTACTTTGCAAAGACTTCCTCACTAAGAGCAAAAAATTGCTCATAGACGGAAAGTGGGTAGATGCGGAATCCGGTAAGACTTTCGAGACTTACAACCCAGCGACAGAAGAAGTTTTGACCAGAGTCGCCGAAGGCGGAAAAGCTGACGTAGACAAAGCTGTTAAAGCTGCCAGAAAGGCTTTCGAATCAGGTCCTTGGCGCAAAATGAGCAACGCTGAGCGTGCCAAATTGATGTTCAAGCTTGCTGATTCAATCGAAGCTCACGCTGATGAATTGGCTCAACTCGAAACTCTCGACAATGGCAAGCCAATCAAAGAATCACGCTACGTTGACGTTGCGCAAACCATCGAAACCTTCCGCTACTATGGCGGTTGGGCAACCAAGCTTGAAGGCGAAACCATCAACGCCAATTCTGATTTCTTCACCTACACATTGCGTGAACCAATTGGCGTTGTTGGACAAATCATTCCTTGGAATTTCCCAATGCTGATGGCAGCATGGAAGCTCGGTCCAGCTCTAGCATGCGGCAACACCGTCATCCTCAAGCCAGCTGAACAAACACCACTGACAGCATTGCGCATCGGCGAACTGGCAATGGAATGCGGTTTCCCAGAAGGCGTCATCAATATCATCACCGGATTCGGCGCTGATTCCGCAGGTTCTGCACTCGCTAATCATATGGATGTCGACAAAATCGCATTCACCGGCGAAGACAAAACCGGCAGAGAAATCCTCAAAGCTTCCCTCGGCAATCTCAAGAGAGTTTCTCTTGAACTCGGCGGCAAAGCACCAAACATCGTATTTGCTGATGCTGATATCGACGCTGCCGTTCGTGGCGCTATCACCGGTATCTTCTTCAATCAAGGACAAGTTTGCTGCGCAGGCTCCAGACTCTTCCTCGAAAAACCAATTCATGATGAATTCATGTCCAAATTGCTCGAGCGCGTTGGCAAAATGCGTCAAGGTCAAGGTATGGACGAGAAGACCCACATCGGACCACAAGTATCGAAAGAACAACAAGAGCGCGTTCTTAACTACATCGACATCGCCAAGAAAGAAGGCGCAAAACTCGAATGTGGTGGCATGGCTCCTGAAGAACTCGGTAAAGGCTACTTCGTCAAGCCAACTATCTTCACTGGCGTAAACAACGACATGCGTATTGCGCAAGAAGAAGTATTTGGACCAGTCCTGGCTGTAATTCCTTTCAACAACATTGAAGACGTTGCAGAACAAGCCAACAAGACCACCTTCGGTCTCTCTGGTGCTGTTTGGACCAAAGACATCAAGAAAGCCCACAGACTGGCTGGCAAAATCAAAGCTGGTACCGTCTGGGTCAACTGCTACAACCTCCTCGATCCTGCTATCCCATTCGGCGGATACAAGATGAGCGGTTATGGTCGTGAACTTGGAAAACACTCAATCGAACTCTACACAAACATCAAATCTGTTTGGGTAAATCTCGCTGAGTAATTTCGAGTCCTGAAAAAATTGAGAGAGGCGCTGGGCAACCGGCGCCTCTTTTGTTTATGACCAATCTTTCTGGATTTCTCTTTCTCTATTTCTCTTTCTTCAAAATCATACTTTTGCCTTTTGCTTTGGCAAGGGCAAGCACTTCACGCGCCGAACTGAACCAGGTGTTCAAATTCATGTCAGGCTGAAATCCAACGATGCCACCACTGACAGTGGCGCCTAATTGTCCAACCGGTGTGGAAAATGGTCGTCTTTCAAATTCTTCTTTTAGTAAGCTGGCGATTTGAAATAGTTCGTATTCAGTCAACGAATCAACCAATACCGCAAACTCATCTCCCGCCACTCTACCTGTAATACCGTAGCTGCGAATTGTCTCTTTTATTACATTTGATAATTCGCTGATTACCTTTTCACCGACACGGTAGCCGTAGTTTTCGTTGATGGCGCCAAGATTGTCTAAGTCAAGTAAAAGTAAGTGCAGTACGCCGCCGCGATCGTTTTCAGTCAGACGGGAAGCCGTATTCATGAATTCAGCGTGAGTGAGAGCACCAGTCAATCCATCACGTCCGATCATATCTTTGAGCGTTTGATATCTCTCAAGTTTGCCTGCAATAGTAGCAACGAGAAGCTGTGGCGGTGCCGGTTTGATCAAGTAGTCGTCACCATGCTTGGCGCCTTCGACGTGGAAATTAAGTTGATTTTCGGTCGTGAGAAAAACAATTGGTGTGGTGTTGTATTTTTCTTGCTGCCGAACATACTTAGCTAATTCAAACCCAGTGACATCGCCTAAATTGACGTCGAGAATCAGAATGTCAGGCTGCGCTTCAAGCAACCCGTCTTCAAATTGACTGGCATCGGTCATTGCAAAAGCATCAAAGCCTGCAGCATTGAGAAACGAATACAAGCCGGACGCCTGGATTGGATCATCTTCGACAATTAAAACGCGATAGCGCTTCGGCTTATTTTTATCTAGCAATTTTTTCAAGCGATTGGCAATCAGACTTGGATCATCGCCTGAATTGAAAACCCCATCACCACCGGCTTTGATTGCTTGAACTTTGTCCTTAAAAGTACTCGCTGCACTGATGAATACAATCGGCACCACAGCCATTTGCGATTGTTGTCTTCGGATATTTCCAGCCAATTCGTAAGCAGGAAGCGGAGGGTCGGGCGTGACGATAACAAAGGCATCGTAGCGAATCTTTAGAAGATTTTGTGGCGTAACTTCCGAGCCTTCCATGTCGTCAACGAGAAAATTTGCCTTTTCGAGCGCATCGAAAAGTGGTGCCACAAATGGCCGACTATCTGTTCGTCTCAATCCGACAACCAGAATACGGCTCTGCATAGCCGCTTGCGGTGCGCGCTGTGTATCATCGATATCACCAAGTTCTTGCGTCGTCAGAAGCGCAGCATTGGCAATATTCGCCTGCAATTTTAGTGTCAAAATTTTGAGCCGGTCGATCTCTTCAGTGTAGATCGGCTGCATCTTTTGCTTTGTCAAAGACATCGCTACTTCTTCGGCGCTGACTGCATTTTGACAAAATTCACTGAGCCTAAAAAGTCCGCCAGCACCAGCCATTTGATGGTAGTGCTTGATCAGTTTGTTGATTTGATCGAGGGCAGGCTCTTTCGTATCAAGCAGCTTTAGTATTTGAGTTGCTTCTGTGAGGCGTTCTTGAGTCAGTTCGATAAACTTCGTCTTCTTGCCGTTAACCATCGTCTGCTGCCAGCTTGTCATTTACTTAACCGCACCTGCCGTGAGTTTGGCAACAACACTCAATAACTCGTCAATCTCAAAAGGTTTCGACAGGAAATAATCAGCGCCCAATTCGAGAGCCGCTTCTTCGTTTTTCTTTGCGCCAGTTAGAAAGAGGACTTTTGCGCTGCCTTTTTCTTCGCGATATTGCTTCAAGATGTCCAGACCATTCATGTCGGGCAACATGGAGTCAAGCAAAATCAAGTCGTAACCGCCTGCTTTCATGCGCTGCTGCGCGTCAGAACCGGTGCCAGCGCAGTCAGCTGTGTGACCAGTAAATATCAAACAATCCGCGATGGTTTCTGCAAGGAATTCATCATCCTCGACGACCAGAATATTACTCATTCAACCCACGCCATAAATAATAGGGTACTCCTTCTCAATACCCGCCATATTTGGAGATGAAACAAGGCGCCGGTCGGCGTTTTGCCAGCTAGTCCGGTTTCACTTAACCTGCTGTCCGTTTTCGTAGACCGTTTTCTCGCAGCGTTCTTCCAAAAATCGAACTAAGGGCTGGATTTTGCCAGGGGCTTTATCATACGACCATTGAAAATTTTTCTTGTCCGCATCTGCCGATATCTCCAGCGAATTGAATGGGCCACCTTCTGTAGTCGAAAAATCGTTATCAGCACAATTCATGATAGCGGTACTATCCAAGAGGGTGCGCAGCTGTTTCGCCTCGACAGGAGTCATTGTCTTTGTCGACAGCTGGCATGCCATCCTCTCAAAATGGCGTGGATTTACACCTGAGCCGTGCACAAAGTGAATAGTAATTTCCTGAGCACTGGATGCAAACGCTACATTTTGAGGCATAACAAAGCTAATTAGCGCTCCCAGAAAGATGGCAGTGCCGACGACCCAACCCAAACCGCTCGTTCTATTTCCCATGAATTAATCTTCCGTGTACTCTGTCCATGGTCGATCTACCGGGGCACTCGTACAATTAGGAATGGTTTCGACCAAACCCTTGTCCGAGTTCAGGAAAAACCCCGTGCCAATTGAATCGTCTGAGGATTATTCTCGCTGAGTTCGTACAAATGTTCCTTCGCACTTTGAGGACACGCTTCTTATATGACCGCATCAAATGATCATGCACAAGACGCCGTTGTCGTCAGTGCGTTGACTAAGACCTACAAAGGAAGCGATGTTTCAGCTCTCAATGGCATTTCTTTTTCGGTCACGAAGGGCGAAGTTTTTGGATTGATCGGACCGAATGGTGCAGGCAAAACTACTTTGATCGGCTGTTTGCTTGGTTTGCTGAGACCAGATGCGGGCGACGTTTCGATATTTGGACTGCCTGCTGACTCTCTTGCCGTGCGGCGTATCACCGGATATGTCCCGGAGCGTTCAGACTTCGAACATTGGATGACCGCCAGACAGTTTTTAAAATACCATCATGGATTAGCCGGGAGAAACGGTAAGGACGCCAATGGTGAGATTGATGAATGTTTGGAAGCGGTTCAGCTTTCGCCGACTGTCTGGAACCGCCGTCTCAAAACCTATTCGCGAGGCATGCTACAGCGCTTAAACATTGCCCAGATGCTCATTGGTAAGCCAACTCTGGCATTGTTGGATGAACCAACTTTAGGTCTCGATCCAAATGGTGTCACCTTGGTCCGAAATCTCCTGCGCAAAATGCAAGACGATGGTGTCACCATTATTGTCAATTCACATCAACTCGACGAAGTAGAACGAGTTTGTGATCGTGTTGCATTTATCAAACAAGGAAAAATTGGCTCCATTGAGAATATCAAGACTGGTGCTCTTTCTCGTTATTCTTTATTGGTGCGCTGGCCTGAGTCTGCCCTCAATGGCAGCCTCAATTCGGTAGTTGAAGAGTGCGCAAACAGGGCACTCGTCAATGGGGAAGAATGCCACCACAGCTGGGGACGCTTTACCGTACAAGACAACAAAGCGGCAGCGAATTTGATCAAAGAACTTGTCTCGAATGGCTTGCCTGTTGAAGAAGCGGTGCCGGAGAAAAATCGACTGGAAGAATTATTTGCAGCCGGCGGAGAAAACAAAATCGATGAATAAAACAATCATTCAATTTACTGCCATGTCTGCATGTCTCGATCCGATGAAAGTTATGTACGTAATTTTGCTTGGCTTTGTGATGCCGGTCGGTATGAAAATCGCCGCCATGTTGCACGGAGCTGCTGATTCACAAACCTTTGAAATGCTCACAGGCAAGGTCGGCGTGGCTTTCGTATTGATGGTCTTATGCCTGGGTTTAGCTGGCAACACTGCCACACAATCCGGACGTGGTGGCGAATTTTTACCACTGATTTTTACTCGCCCAATTACCCGATTTGAATACGTGATTAGTAAATGGGTGACCATTACTCTGATCGGTGGCGGCTTCTGCGGATTTCAAAATATTATAGTTGCCGCCATTGGTATGAATTTCGGTGAAACTATCACGCTTCAAGCTCTATTGAGCATGATTCTGGAGCGCTTTCTTGACGCCGCCCTGATCTCAGCAGCCATGATATTGACTATGCTCAACCGCAATCCGGCTTTCCAAATTGTGTCGATTTTATCGTTTTATATTTGGCTTGCCGGTCAAACGATTCCGCCAGTCAGTGTGGCTGGAATGGGTGGGCGCGTACTTGAAGATCTATCTATCGAATCAACAAAAGTGATGCTCAGTACTTCTCAGTATATTGCTGAATTTATTTTGCCGACGGTAAACGTGTACGACATAATCAGTACGCCCGCAACTGCTTTTGCTCCAGTTATTGCTTATCTTTCGGCGCTTTCAATCTATCTCTATTTTGCAGTTGCAGTCACCAACAAACGTGAATTTTTCTACGGAACCAATTAAATGACATTGAATAATAATGACATTGAAAGAACATCTAAAGACACCAATCGGTCAGTCTCGTATATGCCAATCTGGCTGGTTGTAATCGCCATCTCACTGGGTGTTTTGCGTGCCTCCGAAATGTTTCTGACTGCCACCCGGGCTGTTGCCGGGAAAGACAATGCCGACGTGGTTGTCTGGAATGAGTTGCCGACAAATGCGCAGCTGCGCGTGGAAGCGGGCACTGGACAAGCCGTCAAGCAGGCGCCGATTTCGGAATTGTCGCCCGCCAGTCAAAAACAGTTGCACGAATTACTCGCAGATAGCGCAGCCCAAAAGAAACATTTACTTCTGGAATTTTCCGCCGCCTGGTCTGATCCATGCAAAAAAATGGAATCTACGTCTCTCAAAAATGATCAAGTTCAAAAACTTATTAATGGTCAGTTTGTGGCACTAAAAATTCGCGACACTCAAAGAGAAATTGGTAAGAATTCGAAATTCGTCTCTGATTTGCAGAAGCGCTATCATGTTTTCGCTTTTCCAACATTGCTAGTCATAGGTGACGACGAACAACCAATCGCAACGCTGATTGGCAATTGTTCTTCGCTGACC
>JACMKL010000470.1 GCA_014380105.1 Candidatus Melainabacteria bacterium | reverse complement strand
GGAATGAGTTATGAGTGGACAGGTATTTCGTTGGAAGAAATACAATCAGGCAATTTGGCCATATTGATTTTTGCTCTTGGATTGTTGTTTGTATTTCTGGTTTTGGCAGCTCAATACGAGAGCTTGATTGACCCTCTGATCATCCTGTTTGCCGTTCCGCTGGCAGTTCTGGGCGCACTTGCTGCCCAAATGATGCGTGGCTTGCAGAACGACGTATTCTGTCAAATTGGTCTAGTTATGCTAATTGGACTGGCGAGCAAAAACTCCATTTTGATTGTGGAATTTGCCAACCAACTTCATGCCAAAGGTCTCTCTTATCAGAAAGCTGTCGTTGACGCTGCCCTAACTCGATTGCGTCCGATTTTAATGACGTCCCTTGCCTTTATTTTCGGCATCCTGCCTCTTGCCCTGGCGGAGGGTGCAGGGGCTAACAGCAGACATTCTCTGGGCACCACTGTTCTTGGTGGCATGATCCTTTCGACCATCCTCAGCCTTTATGTCGTGCCTGTACTTTACCTGGTATTCAATTCTTTGAAGGGTATGATCATCAAGGAAAAGAAACCAGTTGTATTGCCTGATGACAATAATGACCTTGGCGGCAAGAAGCTTTTGGAGCCTTCCGAGATCGTCTAAGAAATTCAATTGATACCAGAAGCTTCTATTGTGAAACGGCTCGGGGCTTGGATGGCGGCGCAGAGATAATCAATTCGTTGCCTTGCCATTTACTTTTCAAAACGGGTGTTTGCAATTCGCCGCGGTCGGTTAATACTTCTGATTGAACAGATGATTTCATTTTTTCAAAGGCTTGCCCCAGGCTCGTTTTGCCCGACTGCGAGCGCAAGGCTTCAATCAATTGATGTGTGAAAACACCGTTTTCATAGCGTTTTGATTCCCATGAAACTTGATTAGGCTGACTCGAGCAAATTACAAGTTGACCTGTCCCTTGCGCTACATCAGCGGTATTGAAATTGCCTATCCGAATCAATCCTTTGGCTGTGTTTGCAGCCCCACTGTGACACGCATCTAGTACAACCAATACGCGGTCGGAATGCACTCTTTTGCTAATTGCTGTGGTCAAATCTTGAATTGGTAGGCCAGTAGCGTAGAGGCTCTCGGGATCTGTATTATGCATAACCAAATAATTTAAGCCTTCCAAATCCATTCCGGAAGGACTGCCGTGGCTTGAAATAAAGATCAGGACCAGGTCGTTTGGATGCGCCATACGTGGCAACCACTTGTCTCCAATCTCAGCCATTATTCTTTCTTTTGTTGCTTGTTCATCTGTAATTAGTTTGACGTGGTCTGGCGCAAAGTGCGCCTCTTTGACTAGATAAGCGGCAAGGTCTTTAGCATCTTTGGCTGAATATTTAAGATTGAGAGAGGGATGTTGAAACTTGCTGATGCCGACTATCAGTGCCCATTTATCATCGACTGGAGTATTCAAACTCTTTTGAGAAGTGTTGTCCGGATTTGGTGCCATTGCGCTTGCAATCTTTGAAGGAGTGAATTTTCCACTTGCATTTGACGGCAATTCTTTTGATAATTCACCTGTCAACCTTGATTTAGCGTTTGCTAGTGCAATTTTTGGCGCAGCCACTGCAATCTTCGGCGCAGCCACTGTTTCTATCGCGCTTGCTAGTTTCTCCTCACCACCGCCGCCACTGCCACCGCCGACGGGGCCATCAAGGCTGACTTTATATTTCAGATGTACTCCGACATTTACCGCGAACATCAATTGCATCGTGATGTGAGTTTTTCTTGCCAAATGGACTTTGGCAACTTTTCTCGATTGATCGCTATAAGCAGACAACGGTAGGTTGGACAATTCACGTGCCGCTTCGTCACGAAGTACCACATTCACATTTGCAGAATAATAATCCGTCACCCCGTCAATGCTGACTGTGACATCGCCCGGACCAGCATAGAATGAGTAATAATGGCTTTGACCGCGAGGCTCATCATTACCTTCTACGGAATTACCAGTTAAGGGGGTCGGGTTTTTGCTATCAGACGACTGAGCAGATGCCGCACTTGCGCCGATGATGAGCAAAGTGGCGGTTATTATAAAGGTAACAGCAGACCGCTTTTTCAGCACTTCTTACACCCGTATTCCTTCTCACGTTCATTTTAATGGAAATCAGGCAACTCCATCTAATTTTTGGAAATTCTACGTTGTGATTATGGGCGTTTCCCACCAACATTCAGGTCATCAAAGACAGATGAAAGCGTATAACAGAAGCTGGAAGGCAGTACTGGTCACACTCTCCATTTTGATTGTGGCATCTCCGGTCATGCCGGCAGAGCCTTTACAAGCAACAGTTGAATTTAGTCGCGACCTTCCGCCGCTGGGCGATGAGTACAAAGAAGGCGAACAATTTAAGATTGATGCAGCAAAAAACGACAGCAAAGTTCAAAAATGGCGGCGTGTGCCGAAGTGGATGGCGGGTATTTGGCACACGGAGCGGACCATCCGGAAGGTAATGGGAATACCCGTTAGCTATCAAACGCGTGCAAATTTTATCAGTGGATATCAGTCCGACGCAAAAGGGCATATTTGGCACCCTATTAATTCTAAAGTGACTCGCGTAGACGCGAATTTATATTATGAGTACCAGATTCCTCAGGGCGATCAGGTTTTCACTGTTGATAAATCCTCAAGTACCCGTTTTACAAGATCTACAAGAGTGCGAGTAGCCAAAAAGTCTGGTCGTATTCTGCTCTCTTTTCAACAAGAAGACATCGCCGTTACCCAACCTGTAGATGAGGGCAACTGTGAGGTAAATGCCCGGTGCTGTGTTTTTGACAAAAAGGGCAAAAAAATAATTGAGCAAGATATCGTTGTATACCAGCAGAAGATTGAAGAATTCAAACCGATCGATGAATTTGCTGGTGAAAATTTCGGCAAAGGTTTAGCTGATTATTTGATTGCGGAAGGAAAGCCGGATTTGGTTCCACAAACGTTGCCTGAACCTGGAAAACTTACCGATCTGCAACTAGAGATTCTTACTCAAGAAGAGAAGAATTCAGCCCTGATGGAAACAATTAAATCGGTGCATTAAATTCTGAAAAACGGAAGACTAATTATGCACATTCAAGCTGCTCGACTGCAGACATCGTGTGACCTGCAACGAGAGTAATGGTGCGCTTCCTCGCATTTACGAGTCTAATCGAATCGGGTGAGTGATTTGAGGCATGCGACATTGCTGCATCAAGACCTTGGATCTCAAAACTTTTATCCTGAATAACAACCGTCCAGATGATGTCGCTGGGCGTGACCACAGCTCTCTTGCTGCCCATCATTGGTGTTTCCTCCTGATTCCGATTGTTAGACACTAGAATACTGCCGTTGTTCCACATTCTTTATAAATGCTGATTGGACAAAAAAGCTCAGCAGTCAAGATGCCTTCTATGCTTATTTTACGAATGAAGTCCATGCATAGAGGACTACAGTCAGAGTCATAATTCCAAAAGTTAACCAGCCACCGATGTTCACTAACAAACTATTTGTTCTAACTCCCATTATTTTCTTGTCGTTAGACACTAACATCAGAAGTAGGAGAAGTGGTGGAGCCAATACACCATTGAGAATTGCAGTCCAATACAGGGCTTGCATGGCGTTTATATTCATGAAATTAATACACATACCGACCAAAATCGAAGCTATAACTAGTCCGTAATAGACTTTTGCATCGCCAAATTTTTCTCCATAACCACATGGATGACCGAGCGCTTCTGTTATGGCATACGCAGCAGAGCCGATTAACACCGGTACTGCGAGAAAGCCTGTCCCAATAAATCCTGCGGCAAATAGATATTTTGCAGCGCTTCCCAGCATTGGCTCCAGTGCTTTTGCTGCTTGAGCCGCTGAGTCAATTTCATGGATTCCACCTTTGTACAACGTGGCTGCTGCAGTCAAAATAATGAAGTACATGACTATATTTGAAAAAAGCATGCCGGCACCGACGTCGTACGCTGCGTATTTAAGATCGTTATCACTTGCGCCTTTTCTGTCTGCTACTTCTTTTTGTCCAGCATCTTTTTGCTCGTCGACTTCAGTGTTGCATTGCCAGAAAAAGAGGTAAGGGGAAATAGTGGTTCCGAGAATAGCTAACAGAGCTGCTATGTAAGTGGGCTGCATAGTCACATTCGGAATGAAAGTGTCTTTCAAAACAGTGTTGAAATCAATGTGACAGAAAAAAGCCGTAATGACATATGCGAAGAGGCTGAGAGTGAGCCATTTAAATACGCTGGCAAT